>DUSG01000055.1 GCA_012842725.1 Clostridiales bacterium | reverse complement strand
TCATATACTTTAATCTGATATAGATGTTCATTCCATGATGCCACATTAAATCCTGGATGTTCAAGATAGTAAATATTTCTGAAATGTTTCCTTAACTTGTCTAGATGACCTTGATCACCAAAATTGCCGTTATCAAAATAATCATAACACCATTCAAAACACTTTTTCTTCCACCACTGAAGGGCTTTCAGACCAATTTTATCTCTTTTGAAACCTACAAATCCTCCATTTATGTTTTTTGAGCTTTTATGAGTTGTTACTATAACAGACCAATTCTTAATTCGGTTGATAATGCTCAATGGCTCTGAAAAGAAATATATATCGCTATCAACATACAGTACCTTTTTAATAATTGGATATTTTTTGAATATATATTCGATTACGACAGGTTTTATAGTCCAGCAATATTCATATATCTTTCTGCACTTTCTAATATTAATTAAGGTTTTATTCTCAAGTTTAGAAAAATCCATTATAAAGGCTTTTTTTGAAATACCCATTTTATTTAGCAGATAATATGATTCCTTATCAACACAAAATACAAATAGATATGCAGCTATCTTGTTTTTTATTATTGATTCATAAAGTGCTAAAAACTGATGAATTCTTAACTTTGTAATTACAGTGCATAAAGCTACATCCATAACATCAATCCTCATTTTTATAAATTTTTTTCTTTATTGAATTCCAATTTTTGTTGATTTCTACATAATCCTTATAGGTATCTACAGCAATCCAATAGCCATCGTGAATATAAACTGACAACTGTTTATCCTTCACAAGTTTTTCCAAAGGTTCCTTTTCAAATACACAATTGCCATCCTCATCATCAATGTATTTGAATATATCTTTACGTAAAACAAAAAAGCCACCATTTATTATCTGATCCATTTCAGGTTTTTCAGCAAATCTTTGGGCTATACCGTCTGTTACTTCAAGTATTCCATATTGACTCCTGGCTTTAATGCCTGTCATTGTTGCAATTTTACCCATTTCTCTGTGAAACTCCAACAGCTTATTTATGTTTATATCCGCTATTCCATCTCCATATGTGAGCATAAATTCATCGTCTTCAATATATGGTTCAATCTTTTTTATCCTGCTGCCTGTCATGGTTTCTTCTCCAGTATCTATAAAGGTTATTCTCCATTTGTCTAAGCCTCTTAAAAGAGTTATTTTGAAGTTACCTTCTCTGTTATCAATTATCAAATCGCTGTTTATCCATGGGCTATTTATAAAGTACTCTTTAATTTTCTCCCCTTTGTAACCTATAGGTAATATGAAATCGTTAAACCCGTACTGATAATATACATTCATTATGTGCCATATAAGGGGACGTCCATCTAAAGTTATCAAGGGCTTAGGTATATTCTCGGTTAACTCTCTGATTCTGGTCCCCTTTCCTCCGCATAGAATGACTACTTTCACATATTCACCTCCTGTAGACAACTTTCCCTAATACATATTAGTACAAAGATATCTCATGTGTGCTATAGGTTTTAGTACCGCTGATTATATTCAATATCCAATGTCTCTTTGTACCAATCAAAAAGTCTTCTTAGTCCAGTTTCTAAGTTAACAGATGGATTGTATTTTATGAGAGTTCTTGCTTTCTTTAAATCAGGGCATCTTCTTTGTGGATTGTCTGTAAGGTACTCTGTGTCGCTGCTTTTGTTGTATATAACTGTTACATCACAAACTATCTCAGCAATTTTTTCTGCCAATTGCCCTATAGTTATTTCCATCTCATCATTACCAATATTAAAAATTTCACCATTATAATCCGACATCATAATTTTAATAAACCCGGTAACTGCATCGCTTATATAGCAAAAGCTTCTTGTGGGGCTTCCGTCGCTTAGAATTTCTATTCTTTTGTTATAGATAGCACCTTTAAAAAAGTCAGGTATCACCCTCCTGTCGTCTATTCTCATACCAGGACCATATACATTAAATGGCCTTGCTATTTTTATCGGAACACCATATTGTTTCCAATAATTTATACATAGGGTTTCTCCCAACCTCTTGGATTCATCATAACATGCTCGGGGTCCAATACATGATACATTTCCATTATAAGTTTCGCTGGTAGGTATGTGTTCTTCATCAGGATTTCCGTATATTTCACTTGAAGATAGATACAGCATGCTTTTTAAATTTTTTTCTTTAGCTATATCCAGCAAATTTTTCAATCCCCATACATTCACTTCTATTGTCTCAATAGGATACTTTCTATAATATGTCGGAGAAGCAATGCTGGCAGCATGAACAATATAGTCAATATGTTGTGAAAGTTCTATTGGTTTGGATATATCCGTGTTTATAAACTGAAAATTGTTATTGCTTAATAAATGTTTAATCCTGCTTATAGAACCTGTTTTGTAATTATCTATACAAATAACTTTATCCGGTTCATAAAACACATTATTATTGCAATAATCTATAAAATCAAGAAAATAAGAGCCTATAAATCCTCCACTTCCAGTAATTAACCATGTATGACCACCTGTATGAATGAAGCAATCCTTTATGCTTTCATAAATCATCTCCATATCTTTATAAATAATATCTGTGATTTCCAATGTTACCGACCTCTCACATCATAATAATAATAGTTATTTTTGTACCACTCAACTGTCTTCTTGATACCTTCTTCAAGAGAAATTTCAGGATGCCAACCTAATACTTTCTTGATTTTATCAACACTGACTCTTGGATTCCATAAATCGTTTTTTCTGTATTCCAATGCACCATAATTAATTTTTGCTTCCATATTCATTTCCTTAACTATTAATTCGATATAATATCTTAGAGGAAATGTTATTCCGCTGCCTATATTTAAAATCATATCTCTAGTTTTATCAGTATTAGCTGCCATAATAAATCCATTTACAATATTCTCAACGTAGCAGTAATCCCTCTGTTGAAAGCAAGGTGTCAATCTTACTTCTTTATGATGAAGTATTGATAATATGACTTGTGTAAAGAGCTTGTGGCTTCCTTCCTTTTCTCCAAAAATTCCGAAAGGTATAATAGTGGTTATATCTACATCCATTTCATTGGCTATTTGATGAGCCAGTATGGTAGAAGCTGCCTTGGTACTACCATATATGTTGTTAGGTGTATAGTTGGAATTCTCATCAATTAATCCGACTTTATTGCCATACTGCATACTTGTCCCGGTATTGACGAATTTTTCACATCCGATTTTACCTATTGCATGTAATAAGTTCACAGTACCAATAATGTTTGTATCTATAGCTTCATATATGTTGTTTTTTCTGGCATCAACTCCGTAGGCTGCCATATGAAAAATTATTTCGGGCTTAATTTTTCTTATGCAATTGCTTACATCATCCAAATCCCTTATATCTGCATAATATACATTTACACTACCTAAATAATCTTCTATCCTCCATAAATCAGAGCTTTCCCGCAGTATTATATACAAATCAGCATTAAACTCCAATAATCGTTCTAAGATATGAGAACCTAAGAATCCGTTAGCTCCTGTTATTAAAACTCTTTTACCTTCAAAAAAATTCAATATACTCCCTCCAAAGCAAATTTCATAGTATGGAAAACAAATAATTTTTAAATTTTATAATTAACTAAATAGATATGATTATGTCCCATGTTAAGATATGGGGAATTTACGTGAATTGTTACAAAAAAAAGTAAAAAGCCCGTAAACGAGCTTTTTTACTGAATTTATTATATTATAATACATATAATACTTCCTTTGTTATCATTTACTATTTTCTCTAATGTCAGCTGCATCTTACCCTGAATATCATCAGGCATTTTATATAATTTGCTTTGAAGTTCTTCTTTTACCATATCGTAAAGTGGCTTTCCAAAAACATTTGTTTCCCAGATTTTTTCCGGATTGCTTTCAAACTCATCCATGAAATACCTGACAAATTCTTCGCTTTGTTTTTCTGTGCCTATTATTGGGGATACCTCTGTTTCAATGTTTGTTCTTATGATATGCAATGATGGTGCGCTTGCACGAAGTCTTACTCCGAATCTGCCTCCATGTTTGACTATTTCAGGTTCTTCAAGCTTTATTTCATCCACAGATGGCGCTACCACTCCATAACCGATCTCTTTCACATCCCTTATGGCATCTTTTATCTTGTCATATTCTTTTTTAGCAAATGAGAGTTCTTTCATCAAGGAAATAAGCTGATAATCTCCTTCAATTTCATATCCGGATACTTCTCCAAGTACACGGTAAAATAATCCTTCTTTTAATTCGAAATCAATATCTGCTGTTCCCTTGGCTAAATCTATATCCCTGACACTTGCACTATTGAGATTTTCTATGGCTGAAAGGCTTTCAGTAGCTGGAGAAATCTCTCTGATTCTGAATATATCTTTTGTATTATTAAGAATTCCATCTATTATTTCTTTCTTCAACCAATGATTGTTTTCCAGTGAATCTATCCATCTCGGCATGTAATAGTTTATTTCTCTTATCGGGAATTCAAACAATACTTTGGATAATATATTATTTATATCATTCATTTCCATATTGAGACAATCTACCAGCAGTACAGGTGTCTCATACTTGGCTTCCAAAGATTCTCTCAATTCCATTGCTTCCGGGCTATTTGGATTTGCTGAATTTAGAATTATGATAAAAGGTTTATTTAACTGTTTCAGTTCTTCTACTACTCTTTCCTCAGCTTCTATATAATTTCTCCTTGGAATATCTGTAATGGTTCCATCTGTTGTAACAACCAAACCAATGGTAGAATGTTCATTTATAACCTTTTTTGTGCCTATTTCAGCAGCATCCTCAAAGGGAATTACATTTTCGAACCAAGGAGTGTTAACCATTCTTGGATTTCCATCTTCTAGATGACCAATGGCACCTTCAACAAGGTATCCCACACAGTCAACCAATCTAACTTTGAATTTTGCATTGCCTTCAAGCACCATTTCAATTGCTTCACTGGGCACAAATTTTGGTTCCGTTGTCATTATGGTTCTACCATTGGCACTTTGAGGTAATTCGTCTTTTGTCCTTTCTCTTTTGAATTCATTCTCAATATTAGGTATTACAAGCAAATCCATAAATCTTTTTATAAAAGTGGATTTACCCGTGCGTACAGGTCCAACGACACCTATGTATATGCTTCCCTCGGTTCTTTCAGCAATATTTCGATATAAATCAAATTCTTCCACATTTTTTCCCCCTCTCCATGGATTATGAACTTCAAATATTGCATTATATATATATGTCAAGTACATAAGAATATTACAAAAAAAAGATGCCTCTTAAGCATCTTTCCAATCTACCCTTTCTGTTTCCAACAATTCTTCTATTTCATGAGTCTTATTCCTTGTCATAAGCTTTATTACAGATTCTTTTACATTACATCCTTCATATAATACTTTGTAAATCTCTTGGGTTATGGGCATTTCTATTGAAAACTTGTTGGCCAATTGATAAGCAGATTTTGTAGTTCTAACTCCTTCAATAACCATCTTTGTTGAGTTCAACACTTCATCTAGCGTTTTCCCTTGGCCGATTGCTATGCCTGCCCTTCTGTTCCTGCTATGCATACTGGTACATGTTACAATCAGGTCGCCTATTCCAGATAGTCCACTGAATGTGCTTTGTCGTGCCCCCATGGCAACACCAAGCCTGGCAATTTCAACAATACCTCTTGTCATCAAGGCAGTTCTTGTATTATCTCCAAAACCTAATCCATCTGATATACCGGCTCCCAAGGCTATAATATTTTTCAAAGCACCACCTAACTCTACTCCTACTATATCCGGATTTACATATACTCGAAACGTTGGAGTCATGAAAATATCTTGAATGAATTCAGCTACTTTCTTATATTTTGAAGAAACCACAGTAGCGGAAGGCATATTTCGTGCTACTTCCTCTGCATGATTAGGTCCGGATAGTACTGCAATTGGATTTTGTGGCAAATATTCTTCTATTATTTGGGACATTCTGCATAAACTATCGTTTTCTATTCCTTTGGCTAAATTCACTATATACTGTTCTTTGTTTATGTATTTTTTTATATTCTTTACCGTATCCCTTATTGCATGGGATGGGGTAGCCAATACTATTACATCTGAATCTTTACAGCAGTATTCTAAATCATTTGTTGCCACTATATTGTTTGAGAGTTTCACTCCCGGCAAATACGTTGTATTCTCTCTCTTCTCATTAATTTCTTTTAATAATTCAGTACTTCTTACCCATAACTTAACATCTAAACCTTTGTTTGCTAGGGAAATGGCATTGGCAGTTCCCCAGCTTCCCGAACCAATTATGGCAATCTTATTCAATACTTCACCTCCTCATATAGCATATTCTTTAATCTAAGTAGGCCATATTTCTGGTTAATTTAATATATGTAAACACCGCTGATATTTTAAGCCTACAATTTGCTAACCTTCTCCCCTATTTTAGATTCTGTCCCCTGTATCAGTTTTTTGATATTGGATTTATGTCTGTACAATGCCATAACAGATAAGATAAAACTGAAAATTATTAGCTTTGTAGGCTGTCTGGTTATCAGCATAAAAATTGGGAAAATAATCATACCTGTAATTGAAGCCAATGATACATATTTTGTGATAATAATTATAATTATGCCAATAGGTACTATAGCTGCAACAATGAAAGGATTTATTGCAGTCATAACTCCTATGGTAGTAGCAATTCCTTTGCCGCCTTTGAATCCTAACAACACAGGCCAATTATGTCCAATTACAACAAAAATACCTGCAGCTATCTGTCCAACTTCGCCTGCAACCATGTTTCCCAGAATAACAGCTATAACTCCTTTTATTGCATCTCCCAGAAAAGCCAGTATAGCCGCTTTTGTCCCTAATGTTCTCATAACATTTGTTGCCCCGGCATTTCCACTGCCATATTTTCTTATGTCAATTCCTTTTGTAAGTTTTGCAATCAAATATGATGCAGATACATTGCCTAGGAAATATGCTATTATGCTAATAATTATTATTTTTGAGGACATATATTCTGAACCTCCTATTGTTTGCTTTTTCCTCTTATTAAAAATCTTATTGGTGTACCTTGAAAACCAAAAGCTTTCCTCAGCTGATTCTCCAGATATCTCTCATAAGAAAAATGCATAAGTTCTGGTTCGTTAACAAATAATGCAAAGGTAGGAGGTTTCACAGAAACTTGAGTAGCATATAATATATTCAATCTTCTGCCACCTGATACAGATGGTTGATTCATAAGCACTGCTTCGTTTATCACATCATTGAGTATTCCTGTTTCAACCCTTTTTGCATGCTGAGCTGAAACAAAATCTACCTCTTCCAATATTTTATGTATTCGCTGCCCTGTTAAAGCTGATACAAACAATACAGGCGCATAGTCCATGAAGGTTAATCCTTCCATTATTTTTTCCTTGTATCTATTCATGGTTTTATCGTCTTTTTCAACTAAATCCCACTTATTTACTACTATTATAACACCTCTACCCTGTTCATGAATATATCCTGCTATCTTAGTATCCTGCTCAGTAAGACCTGTTTCACCATCTATCACCAGGATAGAAACATCAGATCTTTCTATTGCTGTCAAGGCTCTTATGACACTATATCTTTCGATTGCTTCATTTATTTTCCCTTTTTTTCTCATACCTGCAGTATCAATGAGAACATATTTCCGGTCTCTAACTTCAAAAGGAGTGTCAATAGCATCCCTGGTAGTTCCAGGAATATTACTTACTATGACCCTCTCTTCGCCCAATATTTTATTGATTATAGATGACTTTCCTACATTTGGCCTGCCCACCAAAGCCACTTTAATGACAGATTGGTCATATTCTTCTTCATCATATTCAGGGAAATTCTTTATGACTTCATCAAGCAAATCTCCCAATCCTAACGCTTGGTCAGCAGAAATTCCTATAGGTTCTCCAATACCCAGATTATAAAACTCATATACATTGTTTCTGTATTTAGGAGAATCTATCTTATTACATGCAAGTATTACTTTCTTATTGGTCTTTCTTAGTATATTAGCTACCTCTTCATCGGTAGCTGTAATACCTTCCTGGCCATCTACCAGAAAGATTATTACATTAGCCGTATCTATTGCAATTTCCGCCTGTCTTCTCATCTGTTGCATAATTATATCTTCTGCATAAGGCTCTAAGCCACCTGTGTCAATAATTATAAAAGGCCGCCCCAACCATTCTGCCTCTGCATATATTCTATCTCTTGTAACACCTGGAATATCCTCAACTATTGATATTCTCTTGCCTGCAATTCTATTAAAAAGAGTTGACTTTCCTACATTAGGTCTACCGACAATTGCAACAACAGGTTTTCCCACAACAATACCTCCTTTACCTGCAGTATTTTATAACATTTTGTATCAGGTCACTGCCATCCTGCTTGCATATATAGACATTTGCGCCTAACTCAGCTTCAATATCCTTTACAGTTAGGTCATCCAAGAAAACTGGTTCTTCCCTTTTTAACATATTCTCAGGTATAAACAAATTCTTGGAATAAGTCTTACCTTTCAGTTGTGATATGATATCCCCACCTGTTATTAATCCTGAGACTCTTATAGAAGTACCAAAAAACTCATTTCTTATGCCAATTACATCAAGTTTTAGCCCTGACAGTTTATCCATAATCATTTTACAAGTTTTTTCAAGAATAGGTTTTGCATATTCTCCCGTTATTAAAGTACCATCTGTCAGATTTTCAACAGGTTTTTGAATATTTTTTATTGAATTTTCAATCTCCTTATTGAATAGTGCAACTATACCGACACCATTCTCTAACTGAGGAAATTTTTCATAATTATCATAAGGTTGTATTTCTCTGTCAGCTATAAGATAGAATTCATCAGACAGAAAAACAAATCTAGTGCCTGCTTTTTTCAGATAATACTCTTGAATAGCTTCAACCTGGTCAATAACATCAGCAGCCATTTTCTTATCGTATTGTTTCAACGGATAAAGTCTTTCTCTGTATTTGGTCAAACCAACAGGTACAACGGCAATACAATTCAATTGAGGATAAAAAGCAAAAAGGTCATGAATGGTTTTATCCAGATTTTCTCCATCATTAATTCCGGGACACAAAACAATTTGTCCCTTCATCTCTATATTTCCTCTTTTTAATCTTTCCATATAATCTAACAATTTATCAGCTTTTTTGTTATTCAGCATTTTCTTTCTTAGTTCCATATCTGTAGTATGGATGGAAATATTGATGGGACTTATTCTAAATCTGATAATCTTTTCAATATCCTTTTCTTTTACATTAGTGAGGCTCAAAAAATTGCCCTGTAAAAAAGAAAGCCTTGTATCATCATCTTTAAAATACAATGTCTTTCTCATGCCTTTTGGCAGCTGATCTATGAAACAAAAAATACATTTATTCTGGCAGGATTTAGGCTCGTCAATTATTCCATCAAATATCAATCCTAAATCTTCATCATATTCTTTTTCGATCTCCAATTCCCATATTTCCCCGTCAGCTTTCTCCACTTCTAATACTATAAATTCATCGCTTATGAGATATTTATACTCCAATATATCATCTACTTCTTCACCATTTATGCTTATAAGCTTATCGCCTTTTTGTATTCCCAGCTCATCTGCAATGCTATCTTTTACTACGTCTATAATTTCAATTTTATTATGTGGCATATGTTTTCCTCCTGCCTTTCCATACTATTAATATATTATAACCATAGGCAACATTAAGCACAACATTATTTTATCCAATAAAAAACAGGTCAGAAAGAAAGACCTGTTTTCATTCTTATTCTTTACTCATTTAAATCCACATGTTCCCCAGTAACTGCATATATTATCCATTCACATATGTTGGTAACATGATCAGCCACTCTTTCTATGCTTTGGCTTACAAATAGAAAATGAGTGCTTTGATTTATCTTCTTTGGATCCTCCATCATCAATAAAAGTAACTCTCTGAAAATCTGAGAGTGAAGCCCATCCACTTCATCATCCCTTTTAGAAACTTTCCTGGCTTTTTCCACATCCTGTCTGACATATGCATCTATGCTGTCCTTAACCATCCCTGTAACTATAAAAGCCATTCTTGGTATATCTATCAGCTCTTTTATATACTTTTCTCCGGATAGTCTTTTAGTAATCTTTGCTATATCAACTGCATGATCAGCTATCCTTTCCAAATCCGTTACTATCTTCAATGCAGTGGCAATTATTCGTAAATCCTTAGCAATTGGCTGCTGTAATGCTATAAGTTTTAAACATCTATCTTCTATTTCCAGTTCCATTCTATCAACTATATCATCCTGGGCTATAACTTTATCAGCCAATTCAATATCTTTCCTCTTCAGAGCGTCTATTGAGTCCGATAATGCTTCCTCTACTATGCTGCTCATTTTAATCAATTCTTTTGTGAGTTCTTGTAATTCATTATCAAAATGGTTTCTGGTCATCAGCCGTTATACCTCCAATATCAAATATTAACCAAACCTACCTGTTATATAATCCTCTGTTCTCTTGTCCTTAGGTTTATAAAATAATTTTTCTGTCCTGTCATACTCTATAATTTCTCCATTAAGGAAAAAAGCCGTATAATCTGATATTCTACCTGCTTGCTGCATATTATGAGTAACAATTATCACTGTGTACTGCTTCTTCAAATTCTCCATCAAATCTTCAATTTTCATTGTTGATGCAGGATCTAATGCAGAAGTGGGTTCATCCATAAGCAGAACCTCAGGTTCCACTGCGATAGTCCTGGCTATGCAGAGTCTTTGCTGCTGGCCACCGGATAAGCCAAGAGCATTATACTTCAATCTATCTTTTACCTCATCCCATAAAGCTGCTTCTCTTAAACTTTTCTCGACTATATCGTCAAGGACAGCCTTGCTCTTAATCCCATGTATTCTTGGTCCATAAGCTACATTTTCATAAATGGACATGGGAAAGGGATTTGGTTTTTGAAACACCATTCCAACCTTTTTTCTCAAAAGAATAACGTCATATTCATATAAATCTACGCCGGCTATTTGGATTTCACCCATTATTTTTACATTTGGAATCAAATCATTCATTCTGTTTAGGCATCGGAGAAATGTCGACTTTCCGCATCCTGAAGGACCAATCAAAGCAGTAACGGCTTTTTCATAGATATCAATGCTTATATCCTTTAATGCATGATAATCTCCATAATATAGATTTGTATCTTTAACTATTATCTTTGCATTTCCCATGGTTTATTTATCTCCTTCTGGTAATGAATATTTTTCTTATCAGAGTATTGGCTGTAAAGTTTATAATCAATATCAAAGCCATAAGTACCACTGCTGTTGCATAAGTATTTTCCATAGATAAACCTTCTGAAGCTAAAGTAAAAAGATGGACGGACAATGTCCTTCCAGGTCTGAAAATAGAATCCGGCACACCTAAGGAACTTCCTGCCGTATAGAGGACTGCGGCACTTTCACCTACAACCCTGCCTATACCCAGTATTAATCCTGTCAATATGCCCGGCATGGCTGAAGGTATTACAATTTTTCTAATTGTCTGGAGCTTTGTGGCTCCCAATGCCAGACTACCCTCCCTATATGACTTTGGCACTGCTTTAATGGCTTCTTCTGAAGTCCTTATTATTGTTGGAAGTATCATAAAAGTAAGGGTCAATGCACCTGATAATATGGAGTATTTTAATCCTAGAAAAACCACAAAGAATGAGTAACCAAACAAACCGTAAATAATTGATGGTATTCCTGCTAATGCTTCTGTGCCGAATCTTATAATACTTAACACTGGTCCTTCTTTTGCATACTCAGTCAAATACACAGAAGCTGCAATACCAATAGGAGCTGCAAAAACTACCGATAAAATAATTATATAAAAGGTAGATATTATTACTGAAAAAATACCTCCCGCCTTTCCCATTTTCCTTGGTTCCTCCAATAAAAAGCTTAAGCTCATATGTGGCAATCCTTTTATTATGATATGGCTTATAATAAGCACCAAAAAAATCACTGTCATTATTGTAAATATCCATAATACGGAAAAAGCCATTCTTTCTTTTATCTTAGCGCTGTTTATATTTTCAATCTTATTCAATATTCTCACCTGCTTTATTGGGTATAAGCTTAGTCATAAGGTTCAATATCATTATGAAAATGAATAGCACTATGCCTGTCGCAAATAATGCTCTTTGATGTTCACC
This sequence comes from Clostridiales bacterium, assembly GCA_012842725.1. Lineage (GTDB taxonomy): Bacteria > Bacillota > Clostridia > Lutisporales > Lutisporaceae > Lutispora. The sequence continues at coordinate 9,907 of DUSG01000055.1, read as the reverse complement.
GCTGGCATATCCCATTTCAATACCGATATTTCCCGTAAGAGTCCTTGCCGGTGACAGAATGCTTTCAGGAATCAATGTACTATTGCCTGTTATCATTATTACTGCCATGGTTTCCCCTATTGCCCTTCCCATTCCGAGTATTATCGATGATATTATTCCTGATTTGGCAGCAGGAAGTATAACCTTTATAATCGCCTGCCAATGGGATGACCCCAATGCTAATGAACCTTCCTTGTATTCCTTTGGTACTGCTTCAATAGAATCCATGGATATGTTTGTTATAGTAGGCAATATCATGATACCCAATACAATGCTGCCTGCCAAAATGCTAAAGCCCTGATTATTGAATAAATCTCTTATTATAGGAACAATAACTGTCATACCATATAACCCATATATTACAGAAGGTATTCCTGCCAATAATTCAATACCTGGTTTAATAATCGCCGAAAGTCTTGGAGATGCAATTTCGGCAAGATATATGGCACAACCAACCCCAATAGGTACCCCAATCATTAGGGCACCTAATGTAACGTAAATAGATCCTAGAATCATAGGAAAAATTCCATATATCCCTTGAGTTGGTGCCCATTTTTTACCAAACACAAAATCTGCTATGCCTGTCTTACTTATCACTGTCCAACCTTCTCTAAAAATGAAAATCGAAATTATTGCTACTCCCAATACGACTATTCCAGCGCAGATAAGAAATATGTTTTCAACAATCCTTTCATGAAACCTCATCAAGTCCTTCCCCTTTTAAAAATAATAACGTATACAAAACACCTTTAAACCTGTTTGAATTTTTACTTATTAGCTCTCAAATAATTGTTTTCTACGACTATCTGTTGACCTTTGTCACTGAGAATAAAATCAATGAAATCTTTAGCAAGCTCTGTTGGTTCTTCTTTGGTTACCAATAGAAACGGTCTTGAAATTCTATAATTTCCGGCATATATGCTTTCTTCATTACATGCAACCCCATCGATGGTTATAAGCTTTAGATCATTACTGCCCTTAACACTTCCATAAGATGCATAACCTATGGCATTTATATCACTTGCTACAGTAGTCATAACCGCCCCTGTAGAACCTTGTGTTATAGCCGAAGCTAGTGTCTTGTCTACTTTTTTACCTCCTTCTTCTGTCTCTAACCCGGTTAGTTCAATAAATGCTCCTCTGGTTCCTGAACCTTCTTCCCTTGTTACAACTGTTATAGCTGCATCATTCCCTCCAACTTCTTTCCAGTTGGTTATTTCTCCTGAATAAATTTGCCTTAATTGTTCAATAGTCAAATCATTTACTGGATTTTCAGGATTCAATATAACTGCAATTCCATCAATGGCGATTCTGAATTCTTTCAGATTTTTTTCATCTGTTTTCAGTTCTCTTGAAGACATTCCTATATCAACTACACCGTCCATTGCTGATTTGATTCCTACTCCTGAGCCGCCGGATTGTATGTCTATAATAGCATTTGGATTATCCTCTTTATATGCAGCTGCCAGCTCTTCGACTAAAGGCTGTACAGAAGTAGAGCCGTTTATCGATATACTCTGTCTTCCTTGTTCCGATTTATTTCCCTGTAGAATATTCTGTTCAGAATTATCTGCTTGTCCTGCGCATGCAGCTAATATTGCTGATACTACAAGAATCAGACCTACAATACTTTTCATACCTTTTTTGCTCACTTTTATTCCTCCTCTGATTTATTTAAAACAAATAGTAATCAATTTTTGTTAAGTCTCTATTATATTTATGTTAAATCTATGTAAAATCCCATAAAAAAAAGAACCTTATCATCAAGGTTCTCCTTTCTCATGGGGAAATCTTATTATAAATTTCGTTCCTTTTCCTATTTTACTTTCTACCGTTATTTCAGCACCCATGTTTTGAGCGATATGTTTTACTATGGATAATCCTAATCCGCTTCCACTTCTTTCGTTTCTTGACCTGGACTTATCCACTCTGTAAAACCGTTCAAATATTCTTGGCAGATCTTCTTCCGGAATTCCTATGCCATTATCTTCTACCGAAATTACTTTTGTATTATTCTCCAAGTACCCCCTTATAGTGACTTTTCCACCTTCTTTCGAATATTTAACCGCATTGTCGATTAGGTTAATTATCATCTGCTTGAAGCGGTCTTTACTTCCATTTATATATCCAATTTTATCACTTACATCCTTCATTATTGTTACCCCTTTATTTTCTGCTTTAGATTTAAACAAAGGGATAACTTCATCAATAGCTGTGCTTAATTCGATTCTCTCTTTTGTTTCTTTTCCTTTCTTTCCTTCCAGTTCTGAAAGTGTTAAAATCCCATCGATCAGTTCAACAAGTCTCTCAGCTTCATTATAAACTATGTCAAGGAATCTTAAAGCAGTCTCTTCATCTTTTATGGCTCCTTCCTTCAGTGTTTCTATAAAACCTTTAATAGATGTCAATGGAGTTTTTAATTCATGGGATACATTGGCTACAAATTCGCTTCTTATTCTTTCGAGTTTTCTAACATGTGTCACATCTTGAAGAACTATTATTGTACCTATGGTATTTGATCCATCCCTTTCCTTAATTGGATTTTTATAAAGCCTGATTATTTTTTCTTCAGGATAATTCAGTGTAAATTCTATCTCTCTGTATTCCCCGTTCATAACTTCATTATTTAAATATTCATGTATTCTATGACTTCTCAGCACATAGATAAGATCTTTTCCTGCCAATTCCTCATCATCAATATGTAAAAGTTTTTTTGCATTTTCATTTATAAAAAGTATTTTCTGCTCCTTATTTATTGCAATTATTCCGCTTGCGACACTGCTGAGTATAGCCTCCATTTCCTTATTTTTTGTATTTAAACCACTTATGTAATATTGAATCTGTTGAGACATATGATTTATGGTATATGCTAACTTCCCTATCTCATCATCATCTTTAATATTCAACTTAATATCAAAATTTCCCTTAGCAATTTCACCAGACATCTGTGTAATCTTTGTTAACGGAGTTGCTATTTTCTTTGACAAAATAAATCCTATAATTAAAGCTACATTTAAACCCATTACAAAAGCTATAAATAAATCAAATAAATAATTCTTTATAATCAAATTTATTTCTCTTAAGGCCATAGATAATCTAACAGCGATTATAGAACCATCTTCATTACTTTTTATAGGTAATGCAAAATATAAATAATCTGCATTTATTGTATTACTGTATCTGCTCTCTAAACTTTCTAATCCCTGTAATGCTTTTTTTACTTCCGGTCTATCTTTATGATTATCCATTACAGATATATCTTCTTCAGTATCTGCTACTACTTCACCTTGTGAATTGATAACAGTAATTCTTACCTCGTCATAAGTCTTTATGCTGTTTACATAATCATTTAAACCATCAAAACCATGCGCTTCTATCCTTTTTGAAACCAGCTCTCCCACTAAATAAGCGTTTGAAATAAGTTTATCTTCCACAACTTTGTAGTAAGTTGATTTAATGGTAACATAGGATAGTAATCCAGCTATGCAAAAACCTATTAACAATACATAAACCAGTGAAATAAATATCTTTTTGCCCATTGCTAATCACCTGAATATTCAAATTTATAGCCAACACCTCTAACTGTCTTAATCATCCCTTCGTCTTGATCTCCCCAAATTTTCCTTCTAAGGTTTCTGATATGAACATCTACAGTTCTGGTTTCTCCTTCATATTCATATCCCCAAATAGTATCCAATAGAAAATCCCTCGTCATTACCCTTCCTGGGTTCTTTGCTAAAATTTTTAATAGTTCAAATTCCTTCAATGTAAGGTCTATTTTTCTATCATTATATTTTACTTCATATTTTTCATCATCTATTTCAAGGTTTCCAAATACAATTTTACTGCTGGATTTTTTTGATTCTATGCTTAAATCTGTTTGACGATTTATTCTTCTCATAACAGTCTTTATCCTAGCAATCAGTTCCTTCACACTGAAAGGTTTTGTTATATAATCATCAGCTCCAAGTTCCAATCCTAAAATCTTATCTACTTCTTCTCCTTTTGCAGTAACCATTATTATTGGTATGTCTTTTGTAGGCAAATTCGTTCTTATTTTTTTGCACAATTCTAGGCCGTCCATACCAGGAATCATCAAATCAAGCAATACTATATCCGGCTCTGCTTCCAATATTAATCTATAACCTTCATCACCATCACCTGAAATAATAACCTGGAAGCCATTTTTCTCCAGGTTATATCTTAAAAGCTCTTGAATACCATAATCATCTTCTATAACGAGTACTTTCATTATCTAACCCCCGCACTAATAATCCAATTCCATAATAGCTGACATGCTGCCGTTTTTTCCTTTATCCCTTCTATGAGAAAAAAACAAATCTTTATTGCATTTGGTACACATTTGGCTTTCCGTTATATTTTCCGTAGATACTCCTGATTCTATAAGCATAATTCTATTGGCAGCCCATAAATCGATTGTATAATTGCCACTGTTATTTTTGTAAATAATACGGTCATAATAACTGAAACTTTTTTTGAATATTTCTACTGTGTCTTCACCTACTTCAAAACAATCTCTTTCTATAGAAGGGCCAATAGCTGCTAATAAATCTTTAGTATTTGTATTATACAGCTTTTTCATTTTTTCAACGGTTTTTTCCACTATATGCAGTGCCGTACCCCTCCATCCCGAATGCACCAAACCTATAACTTTATTGACAGGGTCAAGAAGAAATATGGGTACGCAATCTGCAAAAAAAGTAATAAGCGGAATACTAGGAAGATTCGTTACCAATGCATCATAACCTGCAACAGACGTTTCATCAGATGTTTTTTTCTTCAAAAATTGTTCGTCAACTACTAAAACATTGTCTCCATGTACTTGTTTTGACATTATAAGTTTCTTATAATCAACACCTATTGCACTGCAGATTATGTCTAAATTCCTATTAGTTACTTCCAGAGGCTCATCTTTAAAAGGAGAAGTATTTAAAAAGGCATAAATGCCTTTACTTACTCCTCCTTGCCGTGTTGTAAAACAATGCTTTACTATTCCTGTATCTGAAAACCGAGGAATAGTAAGATATATTAAATCGCCTTTTTTGTTAATTTTGAAAGCCATCTTGTCAACAACTCCATGTCCAAATACTATTATATAAAACATCAAAGTCTTATATAATAATATATTGCCTTACTTGTCGTCAATAATCAACAGGATTCTTTAAATCGCTCTGTAAAAACAGATAATGCTTCTTCAAGGGTTTTAATTCTTTCTTCCAATTCATTAATCTTGGTTGTTATAGGATCAGGTAAATCAGTATGATCCAAATCTATTTTTTTGACTTCATTGGTTTTTTTAGCAGTATGAGCAGGAACGCCAACTGCAGTTGTACTGGCAGGTACACATCTTAAAACTACAGCTCCTGCCCCTATTTTGGCATTATTTCCTACAGTAATAGGACCTAGCACTTTTGCACCTGCTCCAATTGTTACGTTGTTGTGAATTGTAGGATGTCTCTTTCCCTTTTCCTTACCTGTACCTCCCAAGGTTACTCCCTGGTACAAAGTTACATCATCGCCGATTTCAGTTGTTTCTCCAATTACTATTCCCATTCCATGGTCGATGAAAAGCCTTCTTCCAATAACCGCTCCTGGATGAATTTCTATTCCTGTCAAAAATCGAGCAAACTGAGATATTAACCTTGCTATTAAAAACATTTTTCTCTTGTAGAAAAAATGACTTATTCTGTACATAATTATCGCATGTAAGCCCGGATAGCAAAGTAATGCCTCTAACTTACTTTTTACAGCCGGATCTCTCTCCATTATTACAGCTACATCTTCTTTAATTGTTTTAAACATTGCTACACCCCTTTTTATATTATTTATTAATAATCTCGTTAAGGTTTCCAATATAGTAGTTTTCCTTGAAAACCTATGTAATCATCTTGAAAATAATCTGTTTAGAAAAATATATGTTCATAAATTGAAAAACCTCCTAATGGGCATACTCCCATTAAGAGGCAGATATCTTCTGCGGTTCCACTCTTAAAAATACTCTCAGGGTACCACCATACCCATGCATTTATAACGGATGCTCCCGTAACAGCCTACTTAATTTCAGCCTAAAGCTCCCGGACGCACTTTCGGTAAATACTTTTAAGATTGCTTTCAGCCTAAGGCAATCTCTCTCTGAAAAAGTATTTTACTACCTACACTTTCCGTTCATAGCCTTTTAATATTCAATTCCGACTAATTAAGTATGATTTTATTATAATAACACAATCATTTTATGTCAATATCTATTTACTTTCTTTAGCCCTTTCACTCATCAATTTATTTAACTCTTCCATAAATGTATTTATATCCTTAAATTGTTTGTAAACAGATGCAAATCTGACATAAGCAACATCATCTACTTTTTTCAGTATAGCCATAACCATTTCTCCGATTTTTTTACTTTCAATTTCCTTTTCCATCGTATTATACAGCTCTTTTTCTATACTATCTACCATATCTTCAATATCCTTTACTGATACAGGCCTTTTCTCACAAGCCTTAAGAATCCCGTTGAAGATTTTTTGCCTCTGAAAAAGTTCTCTGCTTCCATCTCTTTTCACAATAATCAATGGCATTTCTTCTATCTTTTCATAAGTGGTAAACCTTTTAGAACAGTTTTCACATTCTCTTCTACGTCTGATAACAGTATATTCATCAGCAGGTCTAGAGTCTACAACCTTACTTTCATTACATCCACAAAACGGGCATCTCACTTTAATTCCCCCTATTTCAGCTTATATCATGTGTATAATGCTAATAATATTATACAATAAATTACAATATAATAAAAAAATAAACCGTTTAGGTTTAAGCATTATTTATGTTTTTCTTATATCATAGTCTATCAATATAACATCAATTCCTATTTTCTTTATCTCATGCCATGGTACAACTACATCATTTTCTCTTGTGAAAAAACGAAAAAATTTGCTTTCAGAAGGAATGACTATTGCTTCAATAGTACCAGTCTCCATATTTATCTCAATATCTGATGCAAAACCAAGTCTTTTTCCATCTGATATATTAATTATCTCTTTTTGCCTCAATTCCGAAATCTTAAACATAGTCCCACCCCATTTTCAATACAAATGCTATATAAATATATATAAGACATGCATCAGAAATAGAACCTAAAATTAAAATATATACAAAAAGAAAATCCTAACGACTATAAACAGGAATCTTTTTCCTTACGCATCGTTAGGATTTTCTTTTCAAATCTAACATCATAACAAATCAGTCAAATATATTTTCTCATATGATTCAATGCAGTTTTCTCCAAGCGAGATACTTGGGCTTGGGAGATGCCAATCTCTTCTGCTACTTCCATTTGTGTTCTTCCCTGGAAAAATCTTAAATTAAGAATTAGTTTTTCCCTATCGTTAAGTTTACGCATTGCTTCACTCAAAGCTATGCTTTGAATCCAGTTTTCATCTTTGTTTTTCTCATCAGCAACTTGATCCATCACATAAATTGCATCTCCATTATCATGATAAATCGGTTCAAACAAAGATAAAGGATCCTGTATTGCATCCAAAGCAAACACAACTTCCTCTACAGGGATATCAAGCTCTTCTGCTATTTCTGATACCGTTGGTTCCTTTGAATTTTTATTTATCAGTTTATCCCTTACCTGAAGAGCTTTATATGCTATATCTCTTAAAGACCTACTGACTCTTATCGAGTTATTATCTCTCAGATACCTCCTTATCTCTCCTATTATCATAGGAACAGCATAAGTTGAGAATCTTACATTTTGATCTAGATCAAAATTATCTATAGCTTTTATCAAACCTATGCAGCCAACCTGAAATAAATCGTCCACATATTCTCCTCTGTTGTTAAACCTTTGTATGACGCTCAATACTAACCTTAAATTACATTTTATGAATTCTTCTCTGGCTGCTTTATCTCCTTGTTTTATTTTTTTCAAAAGCTCCATCATTTTTGCATTAGACAAAACCGGTAACTTTGAAGTATTTACACCACATATTTCAACTTTGTTTATCATTATTTCGGCACACCCTTTTCATTTAGTAGACATTTAAATTATTACCACAGCTATATTTTTTATTCATATCATTATATGTTGTTTATCAAATTACCTAATTTTATACCAAAATAGTTTTGTATTTTATGTAAAAAAAAAGCTATATGCAACATTCTGCATACAGCTTAGTCTATATCATTTTATTGATTTCTTTTTTTAACCTTTTTATTATTCTTTTTTCAAGCCTAGAAATATATGATTGTGATATCCCTAGCATATCTGCCACTTCTTTTTGAGTTTTCTCAACTCCGTCTTTCAGTCCAAATCTAAGCTCCATTATCTTTTTTTCTCTTTCATTTAGTTTTTTCAATGCTATGTCTAATAATTCCTTATCTGTCTCATCTTCCAAATATCTATATATTAAATCATTATCAGTCCCTAAAATATCAGAAAGAAGAAGTTCGTTTCCATCCCAATCTATATTCAATGGTTCATCAAATGAAATCTCTGATTTAACCTTACTATTTCTTCTCAAATACATCAGTATCTCATTTTCTATACATCTGGAAGCATATGTTGCCAACTTGATTTTCTTGTCAGGATCAAATGTATTGACTGCCTTTATTAAACCAATAGTTCCTATAGATACCAAATCTTCTACCCCTACACCTGTGTTTTCAAATTTTCTTGCTATGTAAACTACTAACCTTAAATTTCTCTCTATCAATACAGACCTGGCATTGCTTCCAACTTCATTTAGCTTTGATATCCATGTAATCTCATCATCCATATCTAAAGGTGGAGGTAATGCTTCACTACCACCGATGTAATGAATCCATCCTTCATCAGTAGATTTTAATTGCTGCTTCAGTTTTACAATAAGCAGTAGTAATTTTAAATCCAATGACCTCAATAACTTATGCACTATTTTCCCCCCTATAATGATCAGTTAAAATTTCAGGATGCAATAATGCACTATACTCACCATCTCTGGATAGTTTTTTATTATATATTGCTACTATAATATCTCTAATAAAATTTTTACCGCTATTATCTTCTATTCTTATCCCATCAGGTTTGAAACCTATAAGCAACCCATTTTCAACACCTAAAGAATTAAACGGTATAAACCTGAATCTTGTTATCCATTCAGATCTGGATAGAACCGATGCAATTGCATTCAAATTGTTTTCTTTGTTTTCTTCAAATATCCTTTGAATTTCTGATGGTAACAATTCCTTTATAGCTTCGTATTCTGCAACCAATACCGGAAGATTTGTTATAGGATCTGTAAGAGAATTTCCTGTATCCAGTAAAGCAACAAGATATGCTTTTTTATCTTCTTTGATTATAGAAACATCTAATAGAACTTTTTCTCTTTTTATTTTAGATATTATATATCCCCATGAAAATCTAACAAATATGTAAGCAAGCAAAATAGATGCTAGTAGAAGCTTTACGGGAAAACTATCTATATAGAATATACCTTTATAAGCGAACTTTACTCCGTTAATCAGATAATATATTCCAAAAGCCGCGCCTCCAAATATAATGGAAACAATATAAAATACCAAAATTTTTCTACAGAATTCTTTTAAAGTATAAGGGTTAAAAGCCACTACTATTATAAACAGTGAAAAAATTATTTTTAAGAACCATGTATATAGATATTCAAAACCCGGATAATAATAGAAGACAGCATAAATAGCCCCTGCTATAGAAGCCAGCAAAATATTTATTTTCTTATAGCGGCTTTTGGTAAGTTTAGCAGTACTAAACAGTATTAAATAGTTCATCAGGAGATTTTCCACAAAAATAATATCTCCATATATATACTTGACCATATTCCCACAAGCC
>DUSG01000054.1 GCA_012842725.1 Clostridiales bacterium | reverse complement strand
TGCATAAAGGATTTGTGCAATGAACTGATGGCTTATCAGAAATCTAAAGCCTACATACATCCGGAGTTTTTCGATAAAATGTGCTTTGAAACGAGGGTTATTCCTTCTGTCAAGAGCGCAAAAGCCAATTTCATCATTGTAGCCAAAGACGGAGATGAAATAGTAGGTTATGCCTACAGCAATATTTCGCCTAAAAGGACATATTCAGGAGGTTTTGCTACATTGCAGTGTGATGCATTCTTTGATTTTGATTCCGTAGGAACCGAAGATGTAGGCTGCCTTTCACAGTTTTATATAAAAGAGGAATATCGAAATAAGGGTATTGGCACTGTATTGTTTAACAAATCCATGGAATGGTTGAACACATTCAAGGATATAAAGGATCATTTCATCTTTGTGTCAAACGGCAATGATAATGCACTGAAATTTTATCTGAATAAAGGCTTTAAAATAAGCCATGAGATACTGGACGGCTTTATTATAGTGTTGAGAAATATGTAATACTAATATGCAATACTGTAACTTTTCCAAAATATCATTAACAAATATAGTACATGCCACATATATAGTAGCAGGGAGATAAATTTCTAAATCAAGAGGCGGTGATATTTTGGAAAGGTTTTATGATTCAAGAGGAAATTTGCGCGGATACGTAGCCGGTAACACAATTTATGATAGCTGCGGCAGAGTCATGGGATATACGGACGGTTGCAGGGTATATGATGCCTGCAGAAGGCCTTTGGCTTATATAGACAGAGGTTGCGTATACTCAGCCTGCTGTAATAGAGTTTTAGGATACTATAATGGTAGAAATTACAGATTATACGATGCTAGAGGAAACTATCTGGGTTATGGTAACAGCGGATTCAGAGGTTTGCTTGGTGCTGTATTGATTCTGTTGCTTTTGGGTTCTTTCTGGTATTAGAAGGCAGATAGATTTACTGGTAATGCGGATATGGAAAGACATTCATCGGTTCCATATCCGCATTTATTATGCTTTTAAAAAAGTGCTATCATTAGAGGGAAAAAGACAAATATTGTCGAATATTCAATACCATATCCATTTGAGGAGGTATGTTATGTTCAGTTTTGAAGAGGTAGATGCCTGTAAGCCTATGCTTGACGGTTTTATGGAAGAACTTCTGTCGGGGAATTACGGCAGAGTTATCAATTATATCAAGGCACAGAAACAGTTGGAGTATTTTTTTTGCAATAATTTCGATAGGACAAAAACTGCCGATCAGTTGATTATAGAGTTTAAAGACAAATATAAGAAAAATAAGGAGCAATATTTGTTATTCAACATGCTGATGTTATGGCATGATGAATATTGCTTAATGCCTTGGTTGGAAATTTATGGAATATTAATAAACGTTTCACCTCTTCATGCTTACAAATGCCTTAACATTTACCAATATTTAATGTACAGGGAGTTGTCACATAAAAAGGCAGAGTTGTTCTATAAATGGGAAACGCTGAGAAAAGTATGCGTTGAGAAGGGTTTATGGGCTGAAAGTTTTAGTGTGGCTCTGAAACAGTACAATATATCCAGGCAATATTTGAAACATTTCATTACTCATGTAGACTATTTTCTGGACAAGCTTCTGGATTTATCTGACGATGATCATCATGACAAATATTATCTCATTCAGGAAATCAAAAAAATTTTGATGTCCAATAAGAATGACAAGAACCACAGCGAGCAGATAAATGCTATATTAAATGAGTTGCACGGGGATATGGATAGCTCCATGAATTGGAGGATAAAAGACTACAGGATTCATAAAGACCTTATGCGTCTTGTCAGGAAGCTCTCTTCAATAAAAGAATATGAAAGATTAGAGGATTTTCTTAAAAAGGAACTGGAAGCAAATCCACAGAATAAAGAAGTATTGGACGGCTTAAAAAGAATTCAAATATTAAAACTTGCTGAAAACATAAAAGATAAGGAACTGGTAGATAAGGTAAAAGAAGCGGTATATAAGGGACCTCTGGTGCCTTCTGGGAAGGAGCTTTTTGAATTATTAAAGGCTTTTGACAATGATGAGCTGAGGAAAACAGGAGTGTCTGTCTTCAGGTTATTTAAAGAGCTATATCCGGTGGATCACGAATTATATAAATATTATGGAAGAATGCTGGAGGCTGACGGTCAGATTGATGACGCTTTTAATAATTATAAGTTGATGTTTTTATTAAAATCCGAACCTGAAAAGATCATAGAAGATATAAGAATGATTGTACTGTCAGCTCTTATCCATGACAGATATGAAGATGGATATGAGGTATTTTCAAAATTAAAAGATATGAAAGATTTGAAGGGCGAAAAAGATAATTCAGATGAATTATGTATACAGACGGAGCAGGAACTTGAGGCATTGATGAGCTTTTACAAAAAAATCAACGAATCTCCTGAGCTGCGGCCTTTAATAAAGGCTTTTAAAAATATCTGCTTCAAGGCGAGGGATTACGACTGTATAGGAATCGTGAAAGACCTGGAGGAAGATGAGCACTGGGAGATTATTAAAAATGAAGAAGTGAGCAGATTTATAAACAATATGGCCGTCTATACCAAAAAGATCATTCACATGAAGTTTTATCTCGTAACCGATTTTATAGAGTCCATGGAAAAGGACGGCCGAAAGCTTCAGAGCATATTAGCCATTGCAGAAACCATTGATAAATCTTTATATGCTGCTCTTGCTTTTGTATATGAAAACAAAGGCTCCGATTTTGAGGGTATCAATGAAGCACTAAGGATTTTAAAATCACAAAATAGGGCTTATTCCACCTTGAAAGTTTTCGGACATATCCTCCATACATTGGAAGATGATATGGCCAAGAAATTTGTCATGCTCTTGATGACAAGCTTTTTCGATCGCAGAAAAATCATAAGAAGTATTTTTGAAAGCAGCGACGATGCGGAAAAGAATAAAAAGCTGATATCAGAGATATGCCAAATATATATTAGGGATTTAAAAGAGGATTCAAAAATTTATATGGATCTGGGTTTTGATTTGGTAAGATGCTTTTATTTTGAAGATGCCAAGAAGTATTTTCATTATGCTATGAATAATCTGACGGAAGAAGATGGGGCTTCCGTTTCACAGCTGATGTATTATGTATGTGATTTGCTCATGAGAATGGGCAAAGGCATGGAGATTAATCCTGCTGACTATGAAAAAAAGAGTTTCTTTGCCAAAGCTTTATTTTCCATAGTCCAAAGAAAGGAATACAGCGACTATGTTTCAAGATATATATCCGCTTATGAAAATTCAAGCAGCGATACGATTATTGTGCTCAGCGCTTTTAGTTATTTATTGACTCAGGAATATGATAAAGCCCAGGAAGAATTGAAAAAGATTCAGCATGATAAGGAGTTTTACGAAGCCTGTAAGGAATTGCTCAGAAGTTTATTAAGCAATAATGATGAATTTAAAGAAGCGGATGAGATTGAAGAAGAAGCAGCTGCAGAAGAAGAAAAAGAGGAGCATTATGAAGGCTACGACGAAAATACTGCAGGATTATTGATAACCGGCAAAGGATACAAAGATATGGATGAGGTTGATGATGAAGCACCAACCGCGGAAAAACTAAACCGTGAAGCCGAAATAATAGATGATTTCTTGGAAATTGAACATATAGAAGATGCTGAAGCCTTTATAGAAGGATTTTTGAAGCATACTCCTTTATTGGCTGAAATCATACAGGGTGAAGAGGATATAGAGTATCAATATGAAGAACTGTTCAAAGTTGCTGATCCGTATGTAGGGCAAATAGTGAAGGATGAAGAATTATTCAAAAAGAGGGATGCAAGTCTTAAAGCTGCAGCAGCAGCAAAGAAAATGAAGGAGTATGAAAAATTCTTTACATATATGGCTGAATTCTGCGAGGCAGAACTGGAGTTGCGAATCAAAGACAGAGATTACAAAAGACAGGTTGCTTTGGCCTATGAGACTCATCTTATGTGGTATGCAAGATACACGTTCTTCGATAAGAATAGGATAAACATAGATAGATCGGATAAAAAACTGGGATATTATCATCTGAGATTCTTTAAAGCCTTTGCTCTCATGGATGATCTTTCTGATATCCTGGAAAATCTGTCATATGTGAGAAGAATATCCGTCTTTTTGTCAAGGAAAGGCTGCGAGTACATAAAAACTTATCAGAAAAAATACAGGTATGGTAAAAAGGGAATAATGAATCTTTTCATTTCCTTTGCTGAAGAAATAGAAAAATATTCAGCAGCTGAAAGTATTGAGGATAAAAAGAAATTCCTCAACAACGCCATAAGAAAGATAGAGCGAATGGGCAAGGTAGCTGATTATCAATTCTTTAAGATAGAGAAAAGCCAAAATATAAATCCATTTTTAGATTGTCTGCTGCGCATATGCAATAAAGAATTGAAAATGTTAGAAAACAAACCGGCCGTTAAAGTACATTTTTTGAACCGGGAAAACATCCATATCATTGCCAAAGATAATAAGCTGCAAGGCAGTTTCCATTTCCTTATTGCCAACGAAGGACAGGGAAGAGCCTACGATTTCAGCTGTAAGTTCAAATTAATGAAAGACGGCGAAGTATTGGGAACTCTCTATGAAGAAAAAAACGTTACCTTGAGAGAAAAGGAAAAGCTTCCCATAGGGTTTATTTATGAGTTTGAAAAGGAAGGGCAATATGAGATATGGGTTGAAACAAAATATGCAGACGGCCCCTTTAAGACCATCAGTTACAGTATAGATGTAAAAGCTTCGGATTTCGTTTTTGACAGAATCACAGAGGGCATATATCCTACGGCTCCCGTAAGTGATGAGAGCAAGTTCTTTGGCAGGAAGGTCATAGTGCAGCGGATAAAGGATCATCTGTACAATGACGGCGATAGAACCACCTTTCTTATTTATGGACTGAGAAGAGTAGGTAAGACTTCATTGCTCAATTATATAGAAAGCATTATGAAGGATAGATTTTATCCTATTCAATGCGACTGCCAGGGAGTATTCGATGCTGACAATACAGGAAAGTTGGTATATAGGCTGTTTGTGGAAAACATAGCGGAAGGATTGGAAAATTACTATGGAATAGATATAGACAAGCCATTGGAAGAGGATTTTGAAAAAGAACCTTTCCAACAGCTAAATATATTTTTTAAGGCAGTGGAGAAATCCATAGGAGATAAGTCTTTGCTCATTTTGGTGGATGAATTTGATGATGTGGTATATAAGGTGCAGAGAAATATATATTCCAAGGATTTGTATAACTTCATAAGAGCAAAAATGCAGCATTCTGATAAAACCAGATTTCTCATAGCCGGAGGAGAATATCTGCTTAATATAATGAAAGATGGGGCGTTGAAAATTTCGGATTCCGCCATGCCTTTGGAAGTGGGATTCATGGAGCCGGATGAAGCCAGGGAGATGATCATAAAACCTCTCAGTCAAAATGGTGTACTGTGTATACCGGAAGCCGTGGATCTGATCATCAGGATAACGTCAGGACATCCGTATTTTCTGACTGCCATATGCAATAAGCTTGTTGAGCTATTGAACAAAGAGAAGAACAGATATGTCATTTATCCTGACGATGTAGTGAAGGCATCGGAAAAACTGATGGACAGTACAAATACCAACATGTATCTGCATTTCTGGAACTCATTGAACGATGCTTATAAGAAATTGGTGGTAGCTACAATAGGCGAGCTGTCGGAACATTATAATGATTATGTGGACATGGACATATTGTATGAGAGAATGAAGGAAGTATGTGCTTCTGCCTCTCTTCCGCTGGATTTGTACAGGGATAGGATCAGGTCAAAAATCAATGAATTGGAATCCGGCAGAATTCTCTCGACGGAAAACAAAGATAAATTAGCAGTGCGTATATCCGTAGAGCAGTTGCGCTTGTGGACAAAGAAAAAGAAAGATATAAATACCGTTGTGAAAGAAATAAAAGCAGAATTGGAAAAGACGGATACTGTTTTAAATAATTGAAGGAGGCAGGGAAATTGATTGGCAGAACTGAATTAGTGGGACGAGAAGACGTTATAAACAGAATATATGATAGGATTAACGGTCAGGACAGCGTATCAATAGTAGGTTATGACGGTATGGGAAAATCTTCGCTGCTGAGATATATAATCTCAAATTTTAAAAAGGATAACCTTCTTATGGTTGAGATAACTGATTCGGAACCATCCACTGCATTGGATTTTTATAAATCTTTGTTTGACTGTGTTGAAATAGAGATTGAAGAAAACGATAGAATCGATATAAATCTGAAATATGAGTTGAAAGAGGAATTTTCCGGTTGTAAAGACCATGAAAGCATTGCTGAACTGAAAAAAACCCTAAACAGCGTATTTTATAAACTGCGAAGCCGTGGTATCGATACAATCCTTGTTATCGACGATTTTGACCGTATGACCAAATGCATCAACGAAGGCAACCGGGAAGATGCTGTAGAAAATTTTAAGTTTTTGAGGAATCTGGCAAACAACAACAAAAGAAGAGTCCAGTATATTGTAGCTACCAAAAAAAGCATAGAAGCCATTTCAGAAGAGTGCAGGGTATCCGGACTGCCTGGTATATTTAATAATCCTATAAAACTTGAATTATTGGAAGTGACGGATGTTAAAAAATATATCCTTAAAAGATTATCCCAATATCAGTATAGAATTAACAGCCATGAAGATAAGCTTATCTTCAGAGTCGGCGGACGGGTACCGGGTATATTGAAAGAAGCTATGGACATTTTAATCGATAATAAGAATCCGGAAAAAAATAAAGGGACAGTTAAAGAAGTGAACAGCGATAATGAAGCAGAATTCATACAGGAAGTTGAAAAAAGATGCGACTATATTTTCAGGTCCTACTGGAAATGTATGACCTATGAGGAGAAGAGATTGTTAAAGCATCTCTGCTGCAACGAAGATATTTCCGATATTGAGGAATCGCTGCAGCAATCAGCAAGATATTCCTGTCAGGATATGGGGCTGCTCAACGAAGATGATACTTTCGTATCGGAAGCTTTTATGAACTATGTGAAAAGAGCGGAAGTCAAAAGGGATGAAAATGGGGATACAGAAAGTGAAGAGGACAAGGAAGTCGGACAGAGAATGAAAGAGGCAATGGATGCTCTTAAAACTTCCAATGATATTTTGAAAGATTCTTTCCAAGAGTTGTGGAATGCCTATGATTTTGCAAAGAAAGTCATGATTGAGAAGCTGACTGCCGACAAAAGGATCAAAGCTTTGGAATTTGCGGATAAAGAAGAATACAACCGGTATATAAGCGACTACTTTAAACGTCAGTTTGAGAAGTACAGCATGGATACAGAAAATTGTGAATTGTTGAAAGGTATGTCCGTTCAGAATATATGGGACAGAATCGATGAAGATATAAGGAAGCAAATCGTACAAGCTGAGCTTTTGAGTTATGTTTACAGGGATACGGGTTTTGACCAATCACCGTCCTGCAATCCTTACTGTACTGCCTTTGAGGCCATAATAAACAGAAAGGCTTTGCAACCGGTTATGAAGGCTATGCAGATGCTACACCCTGAATACCTCCTCTTTGAACTCAGGAAGCTGGGACATAATGAAGGAGGATTGCCGGCAACTATGATGATTGGCCAATTCAGAAGTCTGGTTAAAGACTATTACTTTTACATGATGGAACAGTTTAAAGATGAGTGTGAAAAGGACCCTATACTAAAAATATATAACAAGGATTTTGCAAAAAAGCTTACGGATATTCATTTGACTAGAAACAAGTGTATGCATTGGGAAGATATGGATTCTGTAAGAAAAACAGATGAAGATAAGAAGGAGTATATTTCTGAGTTGCATCTTAAAAAGAAGAGCTTGGACGTTTCAGATCTGGATCGTCTAAGAAGCAATCTGTTGGGGCAGGAAAGTACAGGTTGCATAGAATACATGCTGCAGTTGGCAGATTCCTGTGAAGTATTTCTGAATAAAGCGGCTAAATGATAGGGCGGAGATATTATTCTCCGCCTTTATCGTTTCCATTGTGAGGTATGTACTTGTCCTTTAGAATCTTCAGCCTTTCTATCATTTCAGATTTGATTTCTTCGGGACTGATGATAACCGCATGTCTGCCCAGGGAAAAAATACGGGATAGGACTTCTTCTTTTTCAAATTCATAATAGAATATGGAAAGATAATATATGTTTTCATCTTCGGTGTCATAATTCACTTCCCTTTCAAAACAGGAGAACTGAAAAAGGGCTCTTTCAAGAGCATTGTTTATATTATTGATTTTTATGACGATAGGCTGTGAAGCTTTCTTTTTTTCTATGGATTTTTCAATGTCTTCCCTTGATATTTTTTGTTCGTCTTTCAATTCTACCAACTTTATGTCTCTGAATCCCGTTATAAGGCTTTTTATGGGTCTGTTGTCATCCAGGGAATAGGAAATAAGATAAAACTGATCTTCCTTCATGGAGTATTCCAGCTTGAACGGTATGCTTCTTCGGTTCTTCAGCAATGTTTTATTTTTGGTGATGTAAGAATATTCTATGCCTTTATCTTCTGCTATGGCCTTTGCAATAAGCCTAAAATTGTGCCTTAAACCTTCATCGATTATATCAAGCTGTCTGCAAAGTCTGTTGATGACCATGGTATCTCCCGATATAATATCATCTGTATCTGCAAGGAGATTTTCAATCTTGGCTATGGTTTCATCTTCCAAAAACAGTTTAATCTTAGGGTTTTTGATTATATGTTTAAGCCATTGCTTTTCTATTCCATATGGCTGTACGGGGATGCAGCTGTTGATAAAAAGATGGTAGTCACCTTTTGGGCCTTTGCCCAGAAGGTAAAGATTATATGGTTCATTTTGATTCATCAGTGATTGGGACAGGTTAAACTCCGAAGGAATGCCGTATTTTTCCACCATATCGTTTATTTCCTTCGGACTGACTGATTTGGTGTCACCGAAGTAAAGGGTATTTATCAATTCAAGTATTAAGCTGTAGTTTCTGTTTTTGCCTTTAAGAAATAGTTCCGTAGCTTTCAAGCATCTCACTCCATTCCTCTGACAGCTCTTTCCTTAGGTCAATACCGGTGCTTTCCAGAACTTCCGCGTAATGTCCGAAGCTCCTTATCCAGGGTTTCATTTCTGTAGCATCGTTTACCTGTATCGTATATATAAAGCTTTTATCGTCTATTTGGCTGATAGTTCCCCATTTACCTTCCCTCTTCACTTTATCCAACAGGAAGGACAAATCCTGATGGGGAGCAACGCTGAATTTTATTTTCACTGCAGACAAGCCTTCTTTTTCATTCAAGGGGCTTATGGACCAGCTGTGTTTAAAGCATTCTTTGTCATTTTGACCATGGGTGCCATGGGTGTCCTTACCTTCAGACATCAGGCTGAAGTCTGTTATCTTATCTATCCTGTATATGTTTACAGGATGGGTTTGGGTACCGGCTACCAGATACCACCTGCCGTAGTATACGTCTATTACAATTTTCCTCGGAGATATGACTTTATGGGTTATCCCGTTGCGGGATGCATACCTGATTTTTATGCTTTTATTGTTGATTATGCACCAAAGCAGCCTCCAGACCATATCTTCCTCCAATACGGTATGAAAGTTCTTGAATCTGTATAGAAACAGGTTCATATCAGGAGTTTTGCTTTTTCTGTAATACTTCATATATTGTTTTATACTGTCGCTGAGATAATAGCCGGGCACGGAGGGGAATTCAATGTTGCAGAAAAAATCCACTGCATATTTGAGAGATTTTAATTCCTCATCGCTAAAAGCCGAAAAGAAGTTCGGCTTTGGTTGATAATACAGCTTTCCGTTCTTTTTATACTGTATCTTTTCTATCAAATCCAATTCAGCCATTTTGTCCAGCTGACGGGTTAAGGTCTTTATGTTGAAATCCTCTGAGAGGGCAGGTATTTTTGTCATAATTTCGTTGACATCCATTTTTCTGTTCAGTACCTGAAGAATAAAAAAATATAAAGCCAGCTGAAGTTTTGTGGAAGATTTGGCGTAATAGGATTTAACCAGATAGTTTTCCGTATCTTTGTAATATCTGTAATTCATTCTGAATCTGGTCTGTTTGGGAGTTTTTTTCTTGAAATGTTTATCACCCAGAATATTTATCAATCTCCTGTAGTCCTTATCCACCAAGCTGCAGCTGTAATTAAACCTTTCCACAAAATCATCTTTAGTGTAGCAGCCGTATAAAAAAGCATATCTGAGAAAGGTTCTCAGCTTGTTGTAGTCTTTTACGCTGCAGTTAAAGCTTTTACCGTATTTGTTGCTATTTCCCGCCATTTTTAGCACCTCCCGTTGATGTAAATCTATATTTCTATGTCATCGCAAAAAAACCTTTATTTCGCGATTATTGCATGAAAAATGGGATAGATTGTTTTTGTGAGGAGCTATAATTAAACTCGTAACACAGAGAAAAAATTTTAAGAAAGGGTGTATGTAAATGAATAAGAGAATTGATTTTAAAGTTTTAAGAAAGATGATATATGATTATTTTTATGCTGTAGCCAACAATATCGAATATGACAGCGGCATTCACAAAAATATAGTCCTGCTGTGCGGCATAATAAAGGCTCTGCCCCAATACAGCCACAGTGTATTGGGAGAAAGCTTCTACAAAACTGTTGTAGCTGTACCCAGAAGAAGCGGAGCGGAAGATAACATTCCGGTTCTTATATCTGAAAAGTTTTTTGACATGAGTTGTTTGTCCTTAGGTCAGGTTATATCCCTGGTAGGTCAATTCAGGTCCTATAACAAGATAAGCCAGGAAGGCAAGCTGAAGCTTGAGCTTGTTGTGCATGCCAGGGAAGTTGAACTGGTGGAAGACGGCCAGCACTTTACCTTTGAAAACACAGTTTTGCTTGATGGCTACATCTGCAAAAAGCCTGTCCACAGGTTTACGCCTTTCGGTAAAGAGATAACCGACATCATATTGGCGGTTAACAGAAAGTACTTCAAATCCGATTACATACCTCTGGTGATTTGGAGTAGAAACGCAGCTTATACAGCAAACTTGCCAATAGGAGACAGGCTGGTTGTGGTAGGCAGACTGGAGAGCAGAGAATACACCAAGATTCTTGAATCCGGTGAGGCACAGAAGAGGACGGCCTATGAAGTGTCGGTGTCCGGTGTAATCGCTACCGGTGAAAATACCGGAAAACCGGAGCGAAAGGACAGCTCCGGTTCTGTAGCATAACCTAAACTCTTCAGAAGGCTTCATAAATTGCCTTTATGGCCTTCTCAAAATCTTTGTTTTCAATTCCCACTATTATGTTAAGCTCGCTGGAACCCTGGGTAATCATGCGGATGTTTACTCCGTTTTTAGCCAGTGCTGTAAATATTCTCGCAGCTATTCCCTTCGTGTTTATCATGCCTCTTCCAACTACAGCAACAAGGGCCATATCAGGATAGCATATTATGGAATCCGGTTCACAGTATATCCTTATTTCCTCCACCACTTTATCCAATTTGGAGTTCAATTGAGAAGCAGGTACTATCAATGATATTGAATCAATGCTGGAAGGCATATGCTCTACCGAAATATCATTGGTCTCCATTATGGTCATTAGTTTTCGGAAAAAGCTCTTGTCTGAGCTCATAAAGGTTTTTTCTATGGATATGACCGTGAAATCCTTTTTTCCTGCTATTCCTGTTATAGTACCGGTGTGTTCTACGGGAGAAATATCGCTCAGTATCATGGTACCTGCATCGTCAGGAGCATTGGTGTTTTTTATTACAATAGGAATCCCTGCTTCTTTTGTAGGGAATATGGCTTCTTCATGCAATACGGAGGCTCCCATGTAAGAAAGTTCCCTCAGCTCTTTATATGTCACTTTTTCTATAGGTCTGGGATTCTTTACTATTTTCGGGTCTGCCATAAGGAAACCGGATACATCGGTCCAGTTCTCATAAAGCTGAGCCCAGACACCTCTGGCGATTATAGAACCTGTTATATCGGAGCCGCCTCTGGAAAAGGTCTTTATTTCTCCGTCGGGCATGACTCCGTAAAAACCGGGAATTACAGCACATGAAACATTTGCCAGCCTGGAACGGACTTTTTCATAGGTATTCTTGGCATCAAATTTTCCGTTTTTATCAAACAATATCAGTTCTACAGCATCTACGAATTCGTATCCAAGATAATGTGAAAGAATGAGACCGTTTATATATTCTCCGCGGCTTGCGGCATAATCTCTGGAGGCACCTAAACGGATTTTTTCCTTAATATCTTCCAAAATCCCATGTATATCAAAATTCAAATTTAGGCCTTCGCATATTTCCGTATACCTGTTTTTAACAATATTGTACACTTCATCAAAATTAAGGTTATGAGCCGCCAGTTGCTGGCACATATATAAAAGGTCTGTGACCTTATGATCATTTTTATTCCTTTTGCCGGGAGCGGAAGGTATTATATACTTTCTCTTAGGGTCGGATTCTATGATTTTCTTCACTTTCATGAACTGCTGACTGTCAGCCAAAGAACTGCCGCCGAACTTTGCCACTATGACATCTTTCAATTTGGATTCCCCCTTTACATAAATAAGGCATATCAGTTTTTGTTTAATCATAATCAATATTCTAGTATTATTACTTCAATATGTCAACTTATAACGTACTCGTGTTTAAAATTTTAGACACAATACATAGAATAAAAATATTGGAAGATGAAGCATATTAAATTGGGTAAAAATGTGATATAGTTATTATATGGAAGGGGTCTGGAAGAAAGGAGGGACCCGTATTGAAAATTGTAGCCTTCACCGGTGCCGGCATTTCTAAGGCGAGCGGAATACCGACATTTCAGGACATGGAGGGAATAAGGGAGAAGCTGAGTATTGATTATTTTCTCAGCAATACGAAGGATTTTTATGATGTACTGCACATGATGAAAACCAATATTGATAAAGCTTCACCCAATCCTGCCCACATAGCTTTGGCGCAATACGATATTCCCGTGGTGACAATGAATATTGACGGGCTTCATAAAAGGGCCGGCAGCAAGCATGTAGTTGAGGTACACGGCAATTTTGACTATGTATTCTGCATGAAATGCCATAAACATTTTGATTTCTCATATACCAAAGAGTCTTTGCGCTGCGATGAATGCAACGGCCTTCTTAAGCCTAACATCGTATTATATGGGGAGAACATCCCCAGGTATTTTGAAGCAATAGAGGTTATCTGCTCTGCCGATGAATTGCTGGTAGTAGGTACTTCTTTTTACACTTCCACGGCAACTATGATGGTAGGTGCCGCTCAGAGATCAGGCATTCCTGTAACCACCATAAACATGGATGCGGAACACCTGGTTCCTGAATATTTAAAAAAGAAGCTTGATAAAGCTCATTAAATAACAAAAATAAATAAAAAAGGAGAGGTAGTGAGAAAACATGAAAGAAATATTCACCAGGAGAAGCATAAGAAAGTATGAAAATAAACCTGTTACAGACGAACAAATAAACGAACTGCTGAGAGCGGCCATGTATGCTCCTTCAGCAGGAAATGAGCAGCCTTGGCATTTTGTTGTGATAAAAGACAGGGCTATTCTTGATGAAATTCCAAAATTCCATCCCTATACCCAGATGGTGCTGGAAGCACCTGTAGCAATTGTTCCATGCTGTGATATGAGCAATTTGAAATACGATGGAGTTTTCTGGATTCAGGATATGTCAGCAGCAATACAGAATATACTGTTGATGGCTGAATCTATGGGTCTGGGAACCTGCTGGTGCGGCGTATATCCCAGGAAAGAATATATGGAAAAGATTACAGAACTTTTGGGTTTGCCTGAACATATAGTACCGGTTGCAGTTGTTGCCGTAGGTTATCC
>DUSG01000292.1 GCA_012842725.1 Clostridiales bacterium | reverse complement strand
TATATTTGTTTTACTCATTTTTTTGTCTCCATATTTTTTGCTTAACTTCAATATCTTCATTTTACTTGATTTTAAAACATTTGTGCAGACCAAAAAATTTATACTTTCCTTAGCAATAAAAAAAGTAATGCCATAGACATTACTTTTTATGAATAGAATGTTAATTTTCTAACCAATATCTTATGGCTTTATATATATTATTTAAAAATGTAGCTTTTTCAATATCTTCTTGAGCTATAATCGGTATACTTTGAACTTTTTCACCATTTTTTAAGACTTCTATCTCTCCTAGTATATCTCCTTTTTTAACAGGAGCTGAAAGTTTATCAGGAAGAATTATTTTACGTTCAATCAGTTTTTCTTCACCTTTTTTTACTAATACATTTATGTCATTATCAAGTACTACGTTAATAGCATCTTTATTTCCTTTTGAAACTTTTATATTTTTTAAAATATCTCCTTTTTTACCTACAGAATATATAGAATAATTCGCAAATCCATAATCCAATAGTTTTCTTGCGTCATTGTTTCTTGAACTTGTACTTGGAGCACCCATAATAACACTTATTAATCTCATATTATTTCTTTTAGCAGTTACAGATATACAGTACATTGCTTTCTCGGTATACCCTGTTTTTATACCATCTACATCCTCATAAAATCTAACCATCTTGTTTTTATTGACTAACTCTCTTACTACATTATTCTTTTTTCCCACAGTTACATTAACTATATATTTTGATATATAATCAAAAATTTTTTCATGTTTCAGCAATTCTCTTGACATTATTGCGACATCATAGGCAGAAGTAACATGTCCTTCATCATGAAGGCCATGACAGTTCTTAAAAGTTGTATCTTTCATTCCTAATTCTTTAGCTTTTTCATTCATCATTTTTACAAATTCTTCTTCACTTCCTGCAATATACTCTGCCATGGCTACACTTGCATCATTTGCTGATTCAACTGAAATACCTAGCAATAAATCGTTAACTGTTCTAACTTCTCCTTCTTCTAATAATAAACATGTTCCTGTCATCTTGCTCGCTTTGTTGCTTATTATTACTTTATCTTCCAAAGTTATTTTGCCAGAATTTAATGCTTCCATAATTAGTAGCATAGTCATAATTTTCGTTACGCTTGCAGGCTCTAATTTTTCATGAGAATTCATTTCATAAATTATTGTCCCTGTTGATGCATCCATAAGTAATGCTGATTTACAATTCAGTGGTA
Organism: Clostridiales bacterium; assembly: GCA_012842725.1. Taxonomy (GTDB): domain Bacteria; phylum Bacillota; class Clostridia; order Lutisporales; family Lutisporaceae; genus Lutispora. Next base: position 2,490 of record DUSG01000292.1, on the reverse strand, counting down.
TTTCAATATCACCGTTTACTAAACCAAACAAGTTACTGGTTATAATAGCCAAAGCTAAAATTATACTACAAATCTTTTTCCCGATCTTTCCCATAAAAGAATCCTCCTATTGTTATTTTATTCTTATATTTCCCTATAGGAGGATTGTTATTCGCAGCTTACTACCAGTATAATTCTATTCAATAATCTTATAAATATATTTCAATGGTTCGATTTCATTTTTATTTATAATAAAAGCATCTTTCACAATATTTATTGCGTCATCCCATTTTGTTCTATTTGTATGAAGTATACTTAAAGTATCACCTTTCTTTACCCTATCTCCAACTTTTTTTGTTAGTGTTATACCTGCTCCATGATCTATTGTTTCATCTTTCTTTGTTCTTCCTGCACCAAGTAACATTGCTGCAGTTCCAATTTTCTCAGCATTAATTGAATTTATGTATCCATCTTTATCTGATTTTATTTCTATTTTATTCTTAGCTTGAGGTAAAATGCTTGGGTCATCAATAACATTTGGATTTCCGCCTTGAATAGTTATCAATTTTCTTAAATATTTAATACCTTCGCCTGTTTCTATAGCCCTTTTCATATATTCAAATGCTGTATCAAAATCATTAAAAGCACCACCCAAAACTGCCATATAAGAAGCTATAGTCAAAGCTATATAGGTTTCATCTTCTGCGCCTTTACCTTTTAACACTTCTATTGCTTCTCTAACTTCGTTGGCATTTCCTATCTCATATCCAAGAGGTTGATTCATATCGGATACTATAGCGATAGTTTTTTTGCCCAATCTTTTCCCTATATTTACCATAGTTTCTGCAAGTAGAATTGCCTCATCTAATTTTTTCATAAATGCACCAGAACCAACTTTTACGTCTAATACAATACAATCTGCACCTGAAGCTATTTTTTTACTCATAATGGAACTGGCAATTAACGGTATGCTATCAACTGTTGCAGTTACATCTCTGAGTGAATAAAGTTTTTTATCAGCAGGAGTAAGATTATGTGTTTGCCCAGCAATAGCCATTTTAAATTTATTAACATTATCAATAAAAGTTTCGGTATCTAAATCCGTTCTAAATCCAGGTATCGATTCAAGCTTATCTATTGTACCTCCGGTATGCCCTAACCCTCTACCTGAAATTTTAGCAACGGGTACACCAACAGATGCAACCAGGGGTATAACTATTAAGCTTATCTTATCTCCTACTCCTCCTGTTGAATGCTTGTCAACTTTTATACCATCAATAGAAGAAAGATCCAATATTTCTCCTGAGTTTACCATAGCCATGGTTAACTGTGATGTTTCTTTATCTGTTAATCCATTAAAATATATGGCCATCAATAAAGCTGATGCTTGATAATCTTGGATACTTCCATCCATTATTCCATTTATAAAAAAATTTATTTCTTCTTCCGTCAATTCATATCCATTTCTTTTCTTTAGAATAATATCATAAGCCCTCATTTAACTCCACCTCTTTTATAAATTGCTTTAATAGATTTATAAATTGAGGTTTAGTTAATTCAGCTACTCTTAGCACTTCTTCGTGGGTCAATGAAACTAATGTGTCTGGTATAGCCATATCAGTTATACAAGAAAGACCTAAAATTTTAATATTGCAGTGTCTAGCCGCAATAGCTTCAGGAACTGTAGACATTCCAACAGCATCAGCTCCAATTTTAATAAGCATTCTGAGTTCAGCTTTTGAAAGGTAATAAGGGCCGCTTATCGCAGCATATACCCCTTCTTGAATATTAATATTCAACTTGGAAGCTATATTTTTACATATTTCAATAAACTGAGGATTATAAACTTGGGACATGTCAGGAAATCTAGGGCCAAACTCTGATAGATTCGGACCAATCAAGGGATTATCTCCCATTAAGTTTATATGGTCTTTTATCAACATTAAATCTCCTGGAGAAAAGGCTTCATTCAATCCACCACAAGCATTTGTCAAAATAAGAATATCAATACCTAATTTTTTCATAACTCTAATAGGCAAAGTCACTTCTTTCATGGAATAACCTTCATAATAATGAAAGCGCCCTTGCATAGCCAAGACTTTTTTGCCTTCTAAATCACCAAAAATGAATCTACCGGCATGGCCTTCAACAGTTGACACAGGAAATTGAGGGATGTCTTTATAATCTATTATAATTCTATTTTCAATATGATCAGCTAATGTACCCAATCCCGTACCTAATATAATTCCAATTTCGGGTTTAGCAGGCAATAATTTTTTTATATAATCATATGCATTATTAATCCTATCCAAATAATTCACTTTAATATCCTCCTTAAAATTCTTTTATAACTTCTACTATTAATCTTAAGAATTTCTCTTTTACTTCTTCTGCAGTCTTAATCACTTCTTCATGATTCAAAGGTTTATTCAAAACACCAGCCGCCATATTAGTTATACATGATATCCCAACTACTTCCATTCCTGCATGATTTGCTGCGATTACCTCTGG
>DUSG01000291.1 GCA_012842725.1 Clostridiales bacterium | reverse complement strand
TTAGAGGAGGCTGTAAATGCAGAATCATATTATAATAAAACAAATAAAGGAATCGGGTTATTTGCCACAAATACCAAAGGATTTCGGCGAAGTCCTAAATATGCTGCTTGAACCTTGTGAATTCAACATGGACGAATGCATAGAAAAATTATCTAAAATTCCGGAACTTGAAACAACATTAATACAGGTTTTAAACCATACTTCAAGGTTGAACCGTGTAATTGTAACCCTGAAAGATGCTGTATTGTATTTAGGTGCGAAAAACACAAGGATGATTGCCGTCGCATATATAACTAAGCTGTTACTGCCAAACAAGAGTGGACGAGCCAAGATATTCAACAATAAAACTTACTGGAAGCATTGTGTAGGAACTTCCATTGCAAGTTATATGCTTGCAGACAAGACAGGCTTGTGCGATAAAGATAAAATATTCACCTATGGGTTGATACATGATATTGGCGTAACGGTTCTTGATATATGTTTGCCGGACCATTTGGACAGAATATATACCATGAAAACAGAACAGGGGATACATCAGATAGTGGCGGAAAAAATCGTGCTGAGCGGGATAACACATACAGAGATAGGAATGTGGTTATGCGATGAATGGGGAATACCTGATGAAATTAAAGAAATAATTGGATGTCATCATTATCCGTTTGTCAATACTAATACCAGCAATGAAGTCAGGGTAATGTATCTGGCAGATTTTATAAGCGCCAATCATTATCAAAGGCTGTTGGGTTCGAAGAAGAGTTTTAATTACAGCGATAGAGTTATGGAGTTGCTAAACGTTTCTAAAGATTTAATAGATGAAATAGCAGGAAAACTGCCTGGTGAGGTAGAAAGGATAAACAATGCCATAGACTTTGAATTCCTATAAAATTATGAAAAATACCAGGAGGCGTTCTGATGAAAAAGTTTATCATTGAAGATTCCTTTTGGAGCTTATTTCCCGATGCTAGAATCGGTATCGTTGTCTGCAACAACATAGATAATACGATAAAGGATAAGGAAAAATATGAGGAAATGCTAAGAAGTGCAGAAAAGGAAGCATTGAAGTATCTGGAGAATCCGGAATTCAGCAGCAATTCGGTTATAAATGCATGGAGAGAAGCATTCAAAAAGTTTAAAACCAAAAAAGGTGCCAGATCTTCTATAGAAGCATTGTTGAAGAGGGTTTATAACGGAAATCATATAGGAACTATTAACCCTCTGGTTGATATTTATAATTCTATCTCATTAAAATATGCATTGCCTTGTGGCGGGGAAGATATAGACAAATTTGTGGGAGATATAAGGTTGACTAAGGCTGATGGGAATGAGGAATTCATTCCACTTGGAGAAGATGAAAATTCACCTCCGTATGAAGGGGAGATAGTATACAAAGATGATAAGGGTGCCATTTGTCGATGTTGGAACTGGCGTGAAGCAGTAAGAACAATGCTTACTGAAAACACAAAAAATGCTTTTTTATGCATTGAGTTGGTTGATGAAACCAGATTGAATGAATTTGAGTTCGCGTTAAAGGAACTGGCCAAGTTGGTAGAAGAGAATTTGGGGGGAAGCTGCAAGATTTCGATTTTAGATATAAACAACAGAGAAATAGTAATAGAGTAGTACAGGAGGCGTAAAATGGGCTTTTTCAGTTAAGGAAATATCTTCTGTTTCCTACAAAAACATGGTTTATCAGGGATAAGGAAACCCTGTGAACCATGTTTTTTGTTTTTCAGTATTTATATACAGCACAGGATTATAATAACGAATATGTATAACCTTTCTAATACATGGGTATATTTATACTAAAGGAAAAAAGAAGGAGGCATTATATTGTCCACAAATTTACAAACAAAACAATTTATAAATCTTATACCCGGATTTATTAAAAATAAAAGAGATAACAAGCATAAAGAATTTTTTGAAGCCTTAGCTAAAGCACGCCAGGAATGGTATGATGCCCAGAACTATTTTGAAAACGTGACAGAAGAAGAACTGATAGACCATGCGATTTATAAAATGGAAGCCGCAAGGTCAAAATACATGTATATGATAAAGCATGCAAAACAGTTTGGTATAAAAGCAGACCTATGATGATATCTATTCCTTTTTGCTGCAACTTTGTGTAATATTTTAATTACTATGAAATATATATTATTAGACAAGGTTTATCCAAGTTGCGGCAAAAGGAGGCGGTATTATGCCCCAGATAGATATTTTTACGATACTGGCCGTGTTTTTGGCTATAGGTGCAATATATGTAATAGGTATGCTGTTGGTTGTACCGATAAGAATTGTTATAAAATTTATAATCAACGGAATTATAGGTGCAGTCATACTATTCTTTCTTAACATTTTTGGAAGTTTTATAGGTATAACAATAGCGATTAATCCTATTACAGCACTGATAGCCGGTTTTTTAGGAGTACCCGGAGTTTTACTGCTTTTGTTTTTACAATACTTTTTATAAAAAATTAAAATTATTGGAAATAGGATTGAGGATTAATATATCCTTTGAATCCTATTTATTTTTTGTAATTTAAAAGATACATTAAAAAGAAACATATATGGAACTATTTTGTGCAAATAATAATATAAAATATAATGAAATGGAGTGAATGAGTTTTATGGAAGGACAGAATTTGTTGAAAAAGGATAGGCTTATCATAACTGAACCTGATAAATATAATAATATAGAGATAAGAAATATTAGTTTTGATACCGGAGAAGGTTTGGCAGGCTTTGACGGAAATATGATAGTAGGCGATTCTGAAGATTCGAAAGATATATTTTTCCTGTCCATAAGACCTTTAGATGAATCACAAGTAAACGCAGTATGCGATAAGATTGAAGAAATTTATCAGGATGAAAAGAAACCTATTAATTTATCTATATATGATAGTATAAATGGCATATATAATTTAAATAATAATTCTTGAATGTTCCTTAATGTCAGAAGATAATCAAATAAAATCTGTGTTTGTTAAAATCGGTGTTTGTCGGGTTGACAACTTACTCTAGCCATGATAAAATATTTATCCCAACCAACAATTGGTCATTGACAAAACACCAAAACAGATGTTAAGATGAGATTCCTGTCTGCGATGCAGGCAAAGACAATTGGCAGAAAATACAAATAAGAAACATATTGACTGA
>DUSG01000053.1 GCA_012842725.1 Clostridiales bacterium | reverse complement strand
CCTATTGTAGAAGTATATAGGCCGGGAGAAGAAAAAGTAACATATGTTAAAATGAATCCTTCAAAAGCAAAAAGAATCGTAAATGAACATGTTATGCAAGGCAAAGTCGTTAACGAATATACTGTAGGAGCAGAAGAAAAGTAATTTTCTAATTAACCAGTAAACAGTTAGGAGGTATAATGGAATGAAAATGTATCGCTCCCATATCATGATATGCAGGGGTACAGGCTGCACATCATCAAGTTCAGAGCAAATTGCACAGGAATTTGAAAGACTTATAAAAGAAAATGGACTTGAAAATGAAGTTATAGTAGAAAGAACCGGGTGCTTTGGATTATGCGCTTTAGGACCTATAGTCATAATATATCCGGAAGCTGCTTTTTATAGTTTGGTAAAAGTTGAAGATGTAGAAGAAATAGTAAAAGAACATCTGATAAAGGGTAGAGTTGTAAAAAGATTATTGTATGCTGAAACTATAGAGGAAGATAGAATAAAATCACTTAATCAGGTTAATTTCTATAAAAAGCAGGTTAGGGTTGCACTTAGAAACTGCGGTGTTATAAACCCGGAAAACATAGATGAATATATAGCTTTTGATGGATATAAAGCATTGGCAACATGCTTAACAGAGCTAAAACCAGAAGAAGTTATAGATATAATTAAAAGATCAGGCCTAAGAGGAAGAGGAGGCGCAGGATTCCCAACAGGAATGAAGTGGGAATTTGTTGCAAAAGCGTCTGGAGATATTAAATATGTATGCTGCAATGCAGATGAAGGTGACCCTGGAGCATTTATGGACAGAAGTATATTAGAGGGAGATCCTCATTCAGTTTTGGAGGCTATGACCATAGCCGGTTATGCTGTTGGTGGAAGTCAGGGTTATATCTATGTAAGAGCTGAGTACCCAATTGCTGTTAAGAGACTTACCATAGCCATCAACCAGGCAAGAGAATACGGACTTTTAGGTAAGAACATACTTGGGACAGGATTTGATTTTGATATAGAACTAAGACTTGGAGCGGGAGCTTTTGTATGCGGTGAAGAAACTGCATTGCTGGCTTCAATAGAAGGTCAAAGAGGAATGCCTAGACCAAGGCCGCCATTCCCTGCAAATAAAGGTTTGTTTGGAAAACCGACATTATTGAACAATGTTGAAACTTATGCCAATATATGTCCAATTATAAATAATGGACCCGAATGGTTTGCTTCCATGGGAACCGAAAAATCGAAAGGTACCAAAGTGTTTGCTTTAGGTGGTAAGATTAATCATACCGGACTTGTTGAAATACCAATGGGTACTACTATGAGGGAGATAATTTATGAAATCGGTGGCGGTTGCCCCAACGGTAAAGCTTTTAAAGCAGCTCAAACCGGAGGACCATCTGGTGGCTGCATACCTGCATCACATATAGATGTACCTATTGATTATGATACACTGACAGCCCTTGGCTCTATGATGGGTTCCGGTGGACTCATTGTAATGGATGAAGATAACTGTATGGTTGACATAGCTAAATTCTTCCTAGAATTTACAGTAGATGAGTCTTGCGGAAAATGTACACCTTGCAGAGAAGGTACAAAGAGAATGTTGGAACTATTAGAAAAGATAACATCAGGCAAAGGAGAAGAAGAGGACATAGAAAAGCTGGAAACCCTTGCTAGCAACATTAAGGCATCTGCTCTTTGTGGTTTAGGACAAACAGCACCCAATCCAGTACTTTCTACACTTAGATATTTTAGAGATGAATACGAAGCTCATGTTAAGGAAAAAAGATGTCCTGCCGGAGCATGTCAAGCACTGTTAAGATATAGTATTGATCCTGAAATGTGTAAAGCCTGTGGTATTTGTGCTAAACAATGTCCTGTATCAGCTATTTCAGGAAAACCAAAGACTCCTTATGTAATAGATGTAGAAAAATGTATAAGATGCGGCGTATGTATGGAAAAATGTCCGTTTAAAGCTATTTCGAAGAAATAACTTTAATATAGGCAAAAATTCGGGAAAAGTTTTAAACTTTTCTCGAATTTTTGTGATACATAGGAAAGTATAATTTTACCTTAATATTAAGTTTCCGTAATAGGTTTAAAGAAAGGTTTCTTATTTTTTACATGTAATAATAAGAAGCCTTTCTTATTTTGTATATTTTTATTATGAACTAAAAAACATTCTTTTTGG
>DUSG01000052.1 GCA_012842725.1 Clostridiales bacterium | reverse complement strand
TCCTTCTGATACAAAATCATTTTCTTCAACTTCAGCTTTTTCATAAAAATTCCGTACACTGGTTCTCCCCAGAAGATAATCGGTCGACACTTGGAAAAAATCAGCTATTGCTTTTAAGGTTTCCTGAACAGGAAATCTATCATCTGTTTCATATTTTGCCATTGATGAATATGATATATTTAATGCTTTTGCAACATCTTTTCTTGACATTTTTTTTTCTTCTCGTAGCATTGTAATCCTCTTGCCAAACGTCATAATTAACCACCTCATTATAAATATTTTAGCATATAGGAAATAAATATAAACATATTGGACTATATGTGCAGATTTGGCATTTGATTTTTTACTTATAGTCCATTATAATATTGTGAGACGTCTACTTCTTACATATAGATTGTCTTTGAATACAAGTATTGGTATTGGAGGTGGCTATCTGTGAAAGATTTGGATAGCAAATACATGGAACTGAAAAATTTAGAAATTTCTATAGAACAAACAAGGAACAAGCTGCACTTCACGCTAATGAATTCCCTGGATCCTCTGAATGATGACGTCCTTTACTTAAGCAAAACTCTGGACAAAATGATCAGCAGGTGTACAGCATTGAAATTGGAATTGGAAAATCGATGATTTTTATATAGAAAAGAAAGAATAAACAGTGAAGACATAATATTGCATAAACCGGAGCAAGTCTAATTATTCCAGTTTATCGGATAAACTCTGCAATATTTTATTTCTTCGACGAAACAAGGTTGTTCTGCTTATACCTAATTCCTTTGATAGTTCATCCAGAGTCCTTCGCATCATGATGTTTTGGTTTATTATATACCTATCTTCCATATCCAAGCTTTGTAATGCTTCATATGCAGCTTTGGTTTCCCATCTGGATAAAACAATCTCTTCAACATTGCTGTGCTGGTCTATAAGAGTATCCATCAATACTATGTCTTCACCAATAGGTTCATTAAGAGATACGGTTTTCCTTTTATATCTTCCATAATTCAGGTAAAAAAATCTAAGTTGTATCTTCAAATAATAAAATAAATCTACACCTTTTGATGCATCATATTTGTCCAAAGATTCCAATATCGTAAGAAAACCTTCCTGATACAAGTCTTCAAATTCATCCTTGCTCAGTGCATACTTGTTGATGGATGAAACAATCAATGGATGAATTTTTTCCAGTATGGTTTTTTTGTCCATATTGACCTTTCCGACCGGTCTTTTTCAATATTTCCGCGGATAAGGTCATTATAGAAATATTGGTATGAAAAATAAAAAACCGACTTGTGAAAAGTCGGTTTAAAGTTTTATCCAGGTTTACATATCAGGCATATATGTCAAGAAGCAGTCCTCTTATCTCTCCTATAAGGCTCAAAACCTTTATTCCCTTCTCCTGCTTGTTTATCACGGCATCTGTCAGTTCCAGCAGTTTCTCGTCAACTTTTTTTACGGTTTTATATATTCTCATCCTTCCACCTCTATTAAATCCTCTGCTTTGTTGAACCTTAAGTCCGTATTTGACAGCTTCTTCAAGGAATTCCTTTACCTTTTTCTTGTATTCTCTCAAGTCTTCCACAGTCATGGACTCGGACAGTGTCTTGCCTTTTTCGTCTATCTCTTCCATGAGTCGGTTTAATCTCTCCAAGTCCATCTCATCTCTTCGGATAGACATGACCTCTTTGAAAGATATAGAAGCACTATCATTGACCTTTTTTGAGGCAATATGCTCCATATTGGCTTTTTCAATGTTTCTGACTTTCATATTTATCACATCCTATATATTAGAACTTAGAGCTCAGAACTCAGAACTTAGAGCTCAAAGCTAAGAATTCAGTCTACAGTAGTTGGCTTCTAGCCTCTGGCTTCCGGCTTCTGGACTCTGGTTTCTAGCCTCTGGCCTCTAGCTTCTGGCTTCTGGTCACCGGTCACTGAATTTAGAACTAAGAACTCAGAGCTCAAAACTCAGAGTTATAACAAACTGCGAGTCACGAGTCAAGACGGGATAGGAATACCCAAAGCTACGCATACGCGAATCTCGAATCACGGGTCACGAATCGAGACCCAAAAGAAATATCAAAGGCTACGCAACTGTAATCCGTGATTCATAGATATTAATGATTTTTAGCGGTTTCCGTGTTTTTAGTGGTTTCACAATATATATTACTCTAATAATCTTAGTATTCCTTGTGGTAATTGATTGGCTTGGGCCAGCATGGCTGTTGCAGCCTGATT
>DUSG01000290.1 GCA_012842725.1 Clostridiales bacterium | reverse complement strand
CTTCAAATACATAAGAGCCATTACCGAAGTACTTAACAATCCTCCGGCCAAACTGTACATAAAACTGGAAAGCCCTCCACCGAACAAAGAACCGAGCAATGTTCTTATAGTCACGACAACAACAGCCTCTTTATAGCCAAACAAAATAATGGTAATGAGGCTTATGATGTTAGCAAGACCTAATTTGACACCAGGAACAGGTACAGGAACAGGTATGGCTCTTTCAATTACGTGTAGAACCAATGCCTGAGATATCAATATGCTTAATAAAACCATTTTTCTTACTCTAGTCAATTACAACACATCCTATTGAGAAACAATGTCCACTTCGGGTATCTCATTTCCTTCAATGAAAATTTGGACTCTATTGGGTAAACAAACAATACTCTCTCCCACTCTGTCTATTATACCGGTTTTTACGCATATTCTGTCAGGGCAAACCACATCGGAAACATGAACACCTTCATCATTTGCCACTATATCAATATATTTGCCATTACCCAAATCTATATGAATAGTTTTTTCATCTTCCAACTTGTCCAAATTAATCCTATCATATTCTTTCCCATTAACAGAGATTACAGCTGTTTTTTCTGCCGTGTCCTTATACAGAAATTTAAGTCCGAAATATGATATGCCTGCTATTAAAACTATTAGTAGCAGCAGTATATCACCTTTTTTTAATTTCAAAACAATCACCGACCCAATGTCTCTCCTAAAAATTATTTCTATTACATTTTATTTTAATGCGAATCATATTTCAACAATTTCTCAAAAATCCCGTTACCCATTTAAAAGGTAACGGGATTTTCTTTTTTAGTCAAAATATAAGTGATGCTCTCGTGCAAACTTAGTATTTGCCCACCATTTTTTAATCCATGGTATCACATAGTGATCCAATCCAAAGGATCTGCCTGCTCCTCCCATGAGAACAATTGCAGCAAAGATATACCAGAGAATATCATATCCAGCCATTGCAGACAGAATGAAGTTGGCTGCCAGACCTATAGATGCAGCAGATGCAAGGAAAGTAAACAATCCTGCTATTAATGCCAATCCAATCAAAATTTCCATAATTACTACAGTTGTCTGGAAGAACATAGCATTTGGTGCTACTACGGTATCCATAAACCACTGATAAATTGCAGGAGGTGCCGATAATATCGGTGTAGGTCCGGCTGCTGCAGCAGGAGTAGCACTTGAAGCAGCATCAGCCAACTGGCTGGCTCCTGATCCGCCTGCTACCTGCACTATCTTAATATTGCCTGGCTCCAACCATCCTTCGTTAACCTTCTTGATACCCTCTAAAAGCCATAGTATTCCTACATATATTCTCAAAGGTATTAACCATAATGTCTGAGTTCTGAAGGATAAATGCCCGCCAACAAAGGACCTTCTATCTTCCATATGGAAGAACTCATGTCTCAGATAGTTCCAAACTAATCTTAATCCACCTACACCCCACAGATAGTGCATGTTAACCAAATGCTTCATCATCATGGCAAAGAAACCGCTTAACTGAACACCCATCAACTCTGCTACGCAGTAATGGCTTCCCACAGAAACCATAAAGCCGTGAGTTTTCAGTTCAAATTTCTGTTTTTCCTTCTTTTCTATATCAGCAATTATATTCTTTGCCGCGCATGCACCTGACTGTATAGCAGTTTCTACAATCTGAGGAATTGGTTTGCCATTTATTTCATAATAAGCATTATCTCCAACGGCATATATGTTTTCTTTATCTACTGTCTGGAGATAATCATTTACCTGCACCCTGTTTCTCTTACCTTCGGTGAAACCGGTCTGCATGTTGAATGAATTACCCTGAACACCGCATGTCCAGATAAGAGTTGCTGTTTTTATCTGAGTGCCGTCTTTCAGCTCCATGCTATCTTCAGTAGCTTTTACAATTGGAGAACCTGTCATTACTTTTACGCCGTTTTTCTCCATGAATCTTTTTGCTTTTTCCTGGAGATTAGGCTTTAATATCGGAAGTATATTGGGCATAGCCTCGATGTTGTACAGAGAAACTTCTGACTCAGGAATATCATGCTGAGCACATAGAAGCTTCTTCCACTCCATAAGCTCTCCAACAACTTCTACACCGGTAAATCCAGATCCTGCAACTATAATTGTAAGCAGTCTCTTTCTCTCTTCTGGATCCTTTTCTTCTCTTGCTTTTCTAAATACTCCTTCTATATGATGTCTTATTTTTAGAGCATCCTTAAGAGACCATATTGTGAATCCATATTCTTGTACACCCGGAACACCAAAGAATGCAGGTTCGCTTCCTACACCAAGTATCAGGTAATCATATTCGTAGCTTGCTCTTTCAGATATAAGAAGCTGTTTTTCCTGATCCACCTTTATTATTTCATCTGTAACCAATTCTACCTTTGTAGCTTTGAAAACCTGATATAGATCTACCATAACACTTTCCTTATGTGTTCTGTGTCCAGCAATTTCATGAAGTTCTGTCAATAAAGTGTGGTATGGATTACGATCAATCAAAGTAATCTGCACACTGTCATCATTTTTAAACCTTTTGTTTAAAACCTTAGCTGCTTCAACTCCTGCATAACCAGCACCTAAAATGACAATCTTTGTCTTTCCTTCCATTATACCCCTCCTATGATATATTTACCAACAGAAAGACAATAAGCCCTAATGCAATAACAAATATTCTATGATGCTATATTACCTAACATATAATTGCCAGACAAATCAAATATTTTTAACTCCAACCTTATGCAGAATTAAGGCAGCATAGGGCTTTAGTCTCATTCTGTTATATATCTATGGCTCATAACGTTTGAAATATATCAAACGAATAGCCAAGTCACATTTTTCTTTATATAGTATATAATTATTTTTGTCATATTTCAATGTATATTTTATTCTCAAAAAAATATTATATTACCTAATTTTATTAATACGTAATCAAATAATATGCATTTTCATCATTTTAATTCTATTATATAATTTAATATTGTGATAAAATCTATATTGTGAAAAAATCTTTTTATTTTGCTTTCGGAGGTTAGATCATGAACATAAAAAACAAAAAATTCATTATATTATTATTAACACTCTGTCTGTTGAGTTTCGTACTAATTGGTTGCACTAATAATGAAACTGCTCCTAAGACCCCATTGTCAAAATCCAATTATATGTTGGGAACTTATATAACAATAAGTTTGTATGACAGCCAAAACGAAAAAATTATTGATGAAGCGTTTTTAAGAATAAGAGATATTGAAAACAAAATGAGCATTAACGCCGAAGAACCAAGTCAAATTACTCATTTAAATGAGGCATCTGGTTCTAATAGTGTAGAGTTAAGCGAAGATACATTCCATGTACTTGAAAGAGGTTTATATTATTCAAAACTTACCGATGGTAAATTTGACATCACCATCGGCCCTATAGTTAAATTGTGGAATATAGGTACTGAATATGCCGCTGTTCCTGACGATGAAGTATTAAAAGAAAAATTAAAACTTGTGGATTACAATAAATTATCATTAAATAAAGGGAACCTTACTGCCAAACTTGAGATGGAAGGCATGATGGTGGATTTAGGAGCTATTGCCAAAGGTTACGCAGCTGATGAAGTTGCCTCAATACTCAGAAAAAATGGTGTAAAGCACGCTATAATAAATCTGGGTGGCAATATTCTTGTTGTAGGAAACAATATAAACGGAGCTCCATGGAAAATAGGAATACAAGATCCTTACAATTCCCGTAACGAATATTTGGGTATAGTTGAAGTGGTAGATAAAACCGTTGTTACTTCCGGTATATATGAAAGATATTTAGAGGTCGATGGTAAAAGATATCATCATATTCTGGATCCTGCAACCGGATATCCGGCAGATAACGGTTTAGCGGCAGTTTCAATAATTACCGATAAATCAATAGATGGAGACGGTTTATCTACTTCAACTTTTCTGCTGGGATTGGAAAAAGGATTAGAGTTAATCGAAAACACTGAAGACACTGAAGCCATATTTGTTACAACTGACAAAAAAATATATCTTACATCAGGAATTAGGAACACATTTATATTAACAAATAAAGAATATACGGTAATGGATTAAATCTTGTGATTTAATCCATTTTTATTCTAACTTTTATCCTTTTGGCTTGAATATCAAAGAAGCTATAAATCCGAATATTATGGCTGAAGATATACCTGCACTGGTAAGTTTAAATATGCCTATTAACACTCCTATAGCTCCATGTTCACTCAATTCTTGCAAAGCACCTTTTAGCAGAGAATTACCAAAGCTGCATATGGGAACTGTAGCTCCGGCTCCTGCAAACTTCACAAGAGGCTCATAAAGCCCTAAACCACCTAAAATTGCTCCTACCACCACCAGAGTACTCATAGTATGGGCAGGAGTCAGTCTAAAAACATCCATCATTATTTGGCCTATAACGCATATAGTTCCTCCTACTATGAAAGCCCAGATTATTTTTTCCAATTCCGAACCTCCTTACATTTCAATTGCTACCGCATGTGCAATGCCTGGTATGCTCTCCTTCTGCTGATATGATAACGGTGAATGAAGAGCACCCGTTGCAACTGCCAACAATCTTTTTATATTCCCTTTTCTCATTTCATTAAGTAAATGACCATATATTGTGACAGCTGAACTTGCACATCCGCTAGCGCCTGCAAATACCTGAGGTTGCTTTTCCCTGTCATATATCATCATGCCGCAATCCTTAAAAATATTCTCATTAATGTTGATACCTTTTTCCTTGAATTTGTCAAGAGCAATTTTATGACCTACAGCACCTAAATCTCCGGTAACTATTAAGTCATAATAGTCAGGTCCTCTGCCAAGATCTTTGAAATGAGTTTCTATGGTATCAACAGCAGCCGGTGCCATAGCTGCACCCATATTAAAAGGATCTGTAATTCCCATGTCAACTATTCTTCCTATTGTAGCAGCCGTAACCTTTGGTCCTTGACCCTCAGAAGCCAAAAGGCATACTCCTGCTCCCGTTACGGTCCATTGAGATGTAGGGGGTTTCTGTGCTCCGTATTCATTAGGATATCTATACTGTCTCTCTGCAGAATTATTGTGGCTAGAAGCACCTGTAAGTACGTATCTTACTTTTTGTCCATCAACCAAAGATGCTGCAATTATCAATCCTTCCATTGAACTTGAGCAAGCTCCGTATATGCCTAAATAAGGTATACCAATAGTTCTGGCAGCGAAACTGCTTGAAATTATCTGGTTTATTAAATCACCGCTGATGAACACTCCTACCTCATCCCTGTTGACACCTGCCTTTTCAAGAGCTTTCATCGCGGCTTCCTCAAGCATTAGTTTTTCTGCCTTTTCAAAGCTATCCTGCCCTATATAAGGGTCTTCATGTAAAATATCAATATCACCACTGAGAGGACCTTCCGCTTCAAGAGGGCCGCCTACTGTAGCAGATGAAATAATAACAGGCTGTGACTCAAAAACAAAACTTTGGCTGCCTTTAACCATTTACATCCCTCCCAAGTAGTTGATAAGCATTTTGACTATTGCTACAGCAAAAGCAGAAACGGTTCCAAATACTATAACAGGTCCCGCTACCTTGAACATGTTTCCTCCAACCCCTAATACATAACCTTCGCTTCTGTGCTCTATGGCAGCAGAAGATATGGTATTCGCAAAACCTGTTATAGGCACTGCAGTACCCGCTCCGGCCCATTGGGCTATATCATCATATACTCCTAAACCGGTAAGAATTATGGATATTATAATCAGTGTTGCTGCCGTCGGATCTCCGGCATTTTTTTCCGTATAACCGAAATAATTTATATAAAAATATTGTATTATCTGACCAAAAGCACAAATGCTTCCGCCGACTATAAAAGCTTTGATGCAGTTTTTTAGAACAGGTCTTTTAGGTTCTCTTTGCTGAGCAAATTCTTTATATTTTTGCTTTTCTATATTTGAGTTGTTGCTATTGCTTTTCAAATTCAAACCCTCCTAACCTTCACTCGAATTTATTTTTTACAGTAATATAAAAAATATAACTACAAAACCATGCTAGCTTTGTAGTCGTCATTCATATATTAAATAAAGAAATCAAAAAACTAAAAATAGGCTTTTCGCCTATTTTTCAGTGAAATCCTTTTTTATAAATCCCTTTATTGCTTAAATATAATCTGAATTTACCGGATAACCTTTTATTATAAACTAATTTTTTACAATTAAATTTATTCCAATCGATATATTTCTCATTTTTGATTACCTTAGCTTCATATCTCATATCTTCAGACATCCACAACACCTCTTTCTGATACCATCTTATTCTGGAGTCCTTGCATAGTGATATATATTTTAAATGCTACCATAGCATGTTGCTATATGTCAAACATAAAGATTCCCAACTAAACAGTTGCTTCGATGTATCTCAGCATACCATCACCTATTATGCTGACACACTCATCTGATGCTTCCGGCAATACAACGGTATCTCCTTTTTTCAATAGCATCCTGTTATCTTTAAAATCCAAAAAACCATGACCATAAATTGCCGTTATAATCCTTACTTCGTCGCATGCCTGTATAATAGATTCCCCATTTTTAAGACAAACATATTTAGCTTTAAAATATTCATAGTTTCCTATAGTGATTAAGTTATGTCCCTTTGACTCCATTTCATATATATTGGTGATATCAGAAAGAGATATAAAATTGTGAGGCTTTATGGATTCTATGGCTTTTTCTATATGAAGCTCTCTTTTTTTACCTTTATCCAATCTGTCCCAATCATATAATCTATATGTTACATCGGAAGACTGTTGGAGCTCATAAACCATGACTCCCTTCCCTAAAGCATGAACAGTGCCTGAAGGTATATAAATGCAATCTCCAACGCTCACATTTACCTTATTTAGCATATTAACTATGGAACCGTCCAAAGTTGCTTCATATATTCTACTTTTATCATAAATACCATTAAAACCCCAATATATATATGAATCTTCATAACAATCCAGAACAACCCAGAACTCATCTTTTCCACAAGTACCGTCTTTGAACATGACGGCTGTTTGCTCATCAGGATGTACCTGTATAGACAAATCATCGCAAGCATCAATAAGTTTTATTATGAGCGGTATGCCGTGCTCTCTTCCGTCAAACTCAATGCTCTCTCCAATTTTACCTTCTATGTTTTTATAATAATTTAATAATCTGGTACCTCCCCATATTTTTTCCAGAAAAACCGGTATAGTTTTGTACGGTAACATTAAAAAACCCCCCGATAATAGATTGAATTCCCTTAATACAATCTATTAAAGGGGGCTCATATGTGCTACAAATTTGGTAGAACATTTGGAGTAAAGTTGTTTTATATGATATACAGTATTTTACTTTCAGGAAAATACGTTGTTATGACTTTTTCGAAAAACTCCTTCATTTCACTTATCTGTTCCTTATTATACATATACTTACCATATCCAAACTGGCCATATTTAAAACTTCTATCCTCTTCTTCCATAGGCAGGGAAGTTTGAGGAAATATCTCCAATATCCTGTTCTTTGCCTTACTTGTATATCTATGAGATATAATTTCAAAACTTATGTTTTTATTAGGAATATGAGATATATTATCCCTAAGCATCGTTAGAAGGGATTCATATTCTCTTTTCCAATCTCCTTCCAAGAAAACAGGTGCAATAAGAAATCCTGTTGGAAACTCCTTTTCCATCACCTTTCTTGCTGCCTCAATCCTTTTTCCGGCAGGAGGAGTAAAGTGCTCATAACTTTTTATTACCCTATCTGTATTTAGACTAAACCTTACAGTTGTATGCCCATTGTGTTCTACTTCAATAAAATCTTCCACATTTGTATACTTTGTAACAAATCGAAATCTGCCATCGGGCTGATTGGCAAAAAATCCAATGGCCTGAGCTAAGCCTCTTGTATAAGGCTCTACAGGAAGAGGGTCTGATGTTGCAGCTCCTTCAAATATGGTTATATCACCTTTTCTTTCTTGAGTATATTTCTCAGCCTGTTGAAGAATCTCTTCAATATTTACATAAACTCGTATATAAGGTTTATCTCCCAATTGTGTATTCAGATAACAATACTCACAATGCCCTATGCAACCTGTTACCAAAGGAAGCTGATAATGCGCAGAAGGCTTGCATGTTTGAAATTTCAGAGTTTTCCTTACACCAATAACTAAAGTTCTTTTCCCTTCAGCATACTTTTCTGCCAAATCCACACCGGGTATACCTTGTACCCTATTGGAATTAAGCTTTATTATCTCTACATCCTTGTTCTGAAAATATTCATATAGTTCAATTCCTCTTCTATATTTCAAAGCATCCTTTTCAAAAATCACTCTCTTTGGAACAAACATACTAACACCTCATAATTAATGGAATTAAACTTAATTCATTTATTATTTAATCCTAATTATTATGAGTATTAGTTTTAAAATCATTCCATTTGTTCTCGAAAAAATCTGCAACAAAAAACCTAAGGAATTATTATTTTAATAAGAATAATTCCTTAGGTTTTTTTCTTAAAAACATTAATCCATGTAAGATTCAATCTTATCATTGAAAAAGAATACTCCCACTCCACCAATTCCTAAATGAGAACCTAACACACTTCCGATCTTGCTGACTATAACCTTTGCTCCTTCAATTCTGGATTCAATCATGGACTGCAATTCTTTTGCTGTATCAATATCGTCTGCATGGGTTATTCCTATAATTTGATTTGGAAAATTCCTGATTCTTTTTTCTACAATATCTAAAATGGTTTTCAAAGCTTTTTTCTTGCCTCTAACTTTTTGTATTACTTCCATAATGCCATCATTGACATGAAGGATTGGCTTGATATCCAACATATTGCCTATTATACCCTGGCTTTTGCTTAATCTTCCACCCCTGATGAGCCAAGTTAAATCCGCTATTGTAAAAACATGCTCAATATGTTCAATCATTTTCTTAATTGCGTTGACTACACTTTCGAAATTTCTTCCGGCCTGCAACAGTTTTGAAGCCTGCAAGGCAATCAGACCCGTAGCTAAAGAACCTGATTTTGTATCTATAACTTCCATCTTTATCTCTTTATACTGCTTTTTCAAATCTTCAACTACTCCGTATACAGTCTGATATGTACCCGATAATTTTGAAGAAAATGATAAAAAAATAAAATCTTCACCCTTTTCAATACATTCCTTGAACAAATTATACGCATCCAAGGGATTTGGTTGAGAAGTTTTGGGACATATCCCCTTTCTCATGGCTTCATAAACTTCATCAACTTTAATACTGACTTTATCCAAGAATTCCTTGCCGTTTATGCTGACGATCAATGGCAGTACCCTTATATCGTACTTCTTTATCAAGTCTTCCGGCAAATCACATGTACTATCAACTATAATCTTTGTCATAAATCCTCCTTCTGAGCCATCGGGGACGGTTCTCTGTGGCTCACTGCTTTAATATCTTATATCCATTTTATTACATTTTGAAGGTTATTTTCAATATGTCGAAAAATATACTTTTATATTTTTAGAATAATTCAATAATATTACAATATCAATAAAAAATAAGAGAAAGACTTATCATGGAAATATTTTATAATAAGGATGCCTTTCTTGAAATCCATTATGGATAGTCAGTATTAATGAAAAGTTATACTTTCATATGCAAAATAAAAGAGCAACGAGAACATATGCCTCATTGCTCCAAACTTAATAATCATCAATAACATTCAAAGCTCCTTATTCTTCTCAAGTCCATACCGAAGTATACCCATCTTCGTCCGTTCCATCTCCAGCCTGCTACAGAACGAGGTCCTACAAATACTAAAAATGCCCAGAAGCCTCTGCCTCTATCAGGCCATATAAATACGAATCTAAAAGTACATCTTCTTATGGAACCAGGGTCTACAGCCTGCACTCCTATACCGCTAGGTCCTGCCTGTTGAGGAACAAAACTCGGTGGTGGTCCCGAAGGCGGTCCTTGAAAACCTGGTCCAAATGGAGGTGTAAACTGATTAAAAGGACCCTGTCTCATCATAGGGCAGACAAATTCGTCCATGCTATCATCAAAATCATCTTCAAATCTTTCAAATTCATCATCGTACTCTCTATACATAGCATCCCACCTTATATCATTTAATACTATATTATTCAGGTGGTGCAAAATAGGTTACATTACAGATATTATTATGCTTCCTTCCATTCCTTCGGAATCATCAATATTATACATATCATGATTATTACCGGAATTATAAGATATTTCGCAGTTGCAATTAATCCGACTGAATCCGCTATTTTACCAAAAACAACGGCTCCAAGCCCTCCCAACCCCATGGGTAATCCGAATACAAGACCGGTTGCAAGGTTTGTATTCTTCGGTATCAAACTTTGTGTAATAAACACAGTAGGTGTGTTTGATAGGCAGAAGAAAAAACTCATAAGAATTAAGCACAAAACAGTTACTATACCTTCAGACCAAAATGCCAATGCAGACGATATTGCTCCCAATATACCTGATACAATAAGAACGTTCTTATGTCCTAATCTGTCTCCAAAGAATCCTCCAAAAAACGTTCCGATAGGGTCTGCAAACAGAAACATTGTGATTGACAATCCTGCCAAACTCAGGGTTATATTCTTCAGCATCATATACTGAATTCCAAAAGTAACAATGGTTCTAAACACTATGTTGCGTGCAGTGGGAATAACAATCAACAAGAATAACCATTTTGCTTTATAGGTACTTAACCTGGATTTTCCATCTATTTTTGTCTCCTGCTGTTCCATCATTATCTTATGCACACCGGAAAAATACATGATTATAACTGCAATTATGCCTGGTATCAGAAGATAAACCAATGCATTTAGCCCATAGATATTGGTCAAGGGCAGGACTATTGCCGGAGCAGCAGGTATGGCTAATCCACCCACTACTAGAAAACTTGATAAGCTAGTGCCTTTAGCCCTGTCGGAAAGCTTTATGGTCATAGCCGAGCCCAAAGGGTGATAAATGGATGAAGCCAAACCTCCTAAGGCTACTGCTGCGAGAAGTAAATAATAATTTTTTATGATGGCGGTCAAACACATGAATAATCCCATCCAAGCAACAGCAATCACAAGTAACCAACCTTCTGTTTTCTTGTCCGTAAAATAACCTACAACCGGTTGAAAAACAGAAGCAAATGCAATAATAAAAGCTGACACCATGCCTTGTTGCGCCAGAGTTAAAGAAAGTTTTTCACTAAACAGATATAGAACCGGTGGAATAATATTTGAATAAAAATCTATGAAAAAATGTCCTATAAAAATTGAAAGGATAATCATGCCTTTATTCTTTAAAACCTTTTGCAAATCCATATAATCAAGTCCTTTCCTGTATAATTGGGAGTAAGCTTATTATAACATTTCAACCTAAATTTGGGCAACTTGTGCCAACATAACACTATTGCGCATACCAAATTTATGCTATAATACAAAAAAAATATAAAAGGAGGATGCCATGTTATACATAAGAAATGAAAGCAACAATCCTTATTTTAACTTAGCTTTTGAAGAATACTTATTCAATCTTGATGACAATGAGAACTACTTTCTCCTGTGGCAAAACGAACCGACCATCGTTGTAGGAAAGCATCAAAATACAGCCCAAGAAATAAATAGCGATTATGTAAAAGAAAAAGGCATTCATGTAGTAAGAAGGATTACAGGCGGCGGAGCTGTTTATCACGACTTGGGAAACATCAATTACAGTTTCATAATAAAAAACATGAAAAAAGCTGATTATGATTTCAGTAAATTCACCATACCTATCATAAAAGCTTTAAAAAAGTTTGGTGTTGAATCAGAGCTTTCCGGTAGAAACGATATAACAATTGACGGGAAGAAATTTTCCGGAAATGCGCAGGTAGTGAAAAACAGCAAACTTCTGCATCATGGTACCTTACTCTTTGATTCAAAAATGGATGAGCTGACAAAAGCATTAAATGTCTCTGAAGACAAGTTCACATCAAAAGGCGTAAAATCCGTAAGAGCTAGAGTAACCAATATAAAAGATTACATGTCAGAGGATATAACAGTTTCAGAATTTAAAGAAATGCTACTGAAATTCATGTTCGATGAAGATAAGGAACTTAAGGAAGGCACTCTGTGTCAAAAAGATTATGATGAAATTAATTCACTCATGGAGAATAAATATCTCACTTGGGAATGGAACTATGGCAAATCACCTGAATTCAATGTGAAACAATCCAAAAGATTCCCCAGCGGAAAGATTGAAACATTGGCAAATGTTAAAGACGGAATAATCCAAGATATTAAATTTTATGGAGATTTCTTCGGGAACGGGAATCTGGAGGATATCCAATCACTTCTCAGAGGAGTACGCTATGAAGAAAGTCATATAAGAAATGCATTGAAAGATATCAACATAGATGATTACTTCAAAAATATTAGCTTGGATGAGGTAGTAAGCTGTATATTGTAATTGGCTGCGTTGCCTG
>DUSG01000051.1 GCA_012842725.1 Clostridiales bacterium | reverse complement strand
TGGGGATGGATTTTAAAGAATTTGAGAATAGATATTTTTATCTCTTGGGAGAAAAATTCAGAGAATATTGTTCACCAGAGGAATTATATAAAATAATCTGGGAGTCAACTGTATACATGATTAAAAACTCCGACGGTATAAGATTTAATCAGGAGATTTTCTTTGAGAAATTCAACCAGTTGATTAAAGAAGAACATAGAGATCTATTTATAAATGGATTTGATGAATTCTATGATAAAGAATTTGACTTGATAAAAGAATGTACATACAAAATGGAAAACATGGTCAAAGCAGTAAATGTGTTAAAGGAAAAAGGGTATGACATAATTGTTGCTACCAATCCTTTGTTTCCCAAGGTAGCCATAGACAAGAGAATCATATGGTCGGGGCTTTCATTAGAGGATTTCAGCTATATAACCAATTTTGAGATATGCCGCTATTGTAAGCCTAATCCTAAGTTTTATGAAGATATTTTAGAGATAAAAAATAAAAAGCCTGAAAACTGTTTGATGGTAGGTAATGACATGCTTGAGGATGTGGTTGCAAAAGCTCTGGGTATAACTACGTATCTAGTAACTGATTGCTTATTGGAAAAGGATAGCCCCTATGCTCCTGATTATACATCTGACAGCGCAGGATTTTTGCAATATGTAGATGCTTTGCCTCGGATTATATGACATAGCAACTGTTATTTTATAATATAGATACGTAATGAATGGGAATAAGCATATGTGCAGTTCACAAAGGTTATTGATTTTGGGTTATTGATTTTGGAAGGACGCCGTACAAAAGGGATTCCTTCCATGGACGGCTTGGGCAGCATTCGTGCTGCTCTTACGATTTTTCTAGGGATATTTCGCTAAGAGTTACCAGCAAAATCAATAATTTCCTCACTTGCACATATGCTTATTCTTTAGATACAATTATACGCTTAAGAGAAATGCTCTAAGCAATATAACCAATAATATCTGTATCTTAGATGTATATATTATGGCTTTATTCTATACAGTAAAACATAATGGATATATAATAGAGCATTTTTATTAACTTTGTATGTGACTCTTTGCGAAATCTAAAAAAGAGAATTCGTAAGCGCGACATGGATGTCGCGCTAGGCGCAAAATGCGAAGCTTAGGGCAAGGATGCCCGTTTTGCGCCATTAGAATTCTCTTTTAGATGAGCAATAGAGTCACCAAAGTTAATAACTTATGCGATATTATATATCCATTATGTTTACTAAGGTAGCTACAGTAACTTTGCATATTAGATATGTGCTGAAGATATATTGTGAGCTTTGTCAGCAGTTCTTAGCGCAGAACGAACTAAAAAAGCCGTAAGGCTGGCACGGATGCCAGCCTAGGCATCCCTGAGACAAAGATGTCTTTTGGATGCCGTTAGGCTTTTTGTGAGTTCAAGCTATAGAACTGCCAAAGCGAACTCTTATATCTGAAGCACATACCTAATATGCACTGTATATACTGTAGCTTCATTCTATAAAATAAGCATATGTGCAAGTGTACAAAGTGAACCGCACATATGCTTATTCTTATACTTCACAGGAAATATATTCTATGTACAGTAAATATATCCTTACGCTTTACCGCTGCAATTCAACACATTTCTTATCTTATGCTTAACCATATTCTTTATGGCTTCTCTTGCAGGTTTCAGATACTGTCGAGGATCGAAGTCTCCTGGGTTTTCATAGAGATGCTTTCTTATGGAAGCAGTCATTGCAAGTCTTAAATCAGTGTCGATGTTAATCTTGCATACTCCCATCTGACCTGCTTTTCGAAGCATATCCTCAGGTACTCCTTTTGCACCTTTAACATTACCGCCATATTTATTGCACAGTTCTACGAATTCAGGAAGTACAGTAGATGCGCCATGCAGTACTAATGGAAAACCTGGCAGCAGTTTTGTAATCTTTTCGAGTCTTTCAAAGTCAAGTTGTGGTTCACCTTTGAATTTATACGCTCCATGGCTGGTTCCTATGGCTATGGCAAGGGAATCGACACCTGTTCTCTCTACAAATTCTACTGCTTGGTCTGGGTCTGTGAAGGTAGCTTCCCTTTCGCTTACATTAATAGCATCTTCAATACCTGCCAATCTTCCAAGTTCTCCTTCTACAACTACTCCTTTAGAGTGAGCATACTCTACAACTTTTTTTGTCAGGGCGATATTTTCCTCAAAAGGTAACTTGGATCCATCGATCATGACAGATGTAAAACCGTTATCTATGCAGGCTTTACATATTTCAAAGTCTTCTCCATGGTCTAGATGTAGGCAGATTGGTAAACCGCTATCCTCTACTGCCGCTTCAACCAGCTTCATGAGATAGATATGTTTAGCATATTTACGTGCTCCTGCTGATACCTGAAGTATTAGAGGAGCCTGTTCTTCTTTAGCGGCTTCCACTATGCCTTGTATTATTTCCATGTTGTTTACATTAAAAGCACCTACAGCATATTTACCTTCATATGCTTTCTTAAACATTTCCTTTGAAGTAACTAAAGGCATCTCATTACCTCCTCAAAATGATTACATTTATAATTCTATTATATCAGATATTTATTCTGTTAGTGGTTTCTTATATAATTTTTATGAGAATACTTCTTCGATAATTAACTCTTTTTCTTTGCTCAGGTCGATTATACTTTCATCTTCTAATTTAACGATAGGTCTTGATATTTGATGTTGATTGATAAAAACTATTTCTCCATACGAACCGTCGCTTAGTCTGACATTGCTGCCGATATAATAATCTGCTATCCTTTTGAGGAAGGTAAGAAGAATGCTTGTATCACATTTGGTCAGGTAATCGCTTTCAAACATTTCAAATACGTCAAAACATGTTTCGCGTTTCTTATATACCCTATCAGAAGTCATGGCATCAAATATGTCAGCAATAGCAGTAATCTTAGCGTATAGCGGAATCTGATCTCCTTTGAGACCAAAGGGATATCCGCTGCCGTCTTCTCTTTCATGATGCATGAGTACAGCCAGCATGATATCTTTGCTTATGGCGATGTTGTCTTTAAGAATGTTATAGCCAAGGATAGAGTGTTTTTTCATGATTTCATATTCTTTTGCATTTAAAGGACCCGGTTTATTTAGTATTTCAGGGGGTATTTTTGATTTTCCGATATCGTGAAGCAAACCGCAGTATGATAACGTTCTGATTTGAGATTGATTGAGTTCTAACCAATTGCCCATAAGGGTGCACAGAAGAGAAACGTTTAAACTATGAGAATACGTATATTCATCAATACCTCTGTTACTGTTTAGATGTGTTATTATGTCGTATATTGAAGTAAAGTTATCATTGAGTTCTTTTACAATATTTTGTACTTTTAGAGTGTCCAGCTTTTTACCGTTGCCTATATCTTTAATTATGGATTTAAATTCATTTATGTTTTCTTCATAAACTTTAGTAGTATTTTTATCCTTAACTTCTATCTCTTCGTAATCTTCGTATATTTTAATTGAATTGATACCGTGTAGTTTCAATCTGTGGATGGTATATTTGTCGAGCATCGTATTTTTATGTACTAGTACAGCGCCGTAATTGTTTAATATTTCTTCTGATACTTTCATGCCAGGTTTGTATTCATTTATATCAATAGTAATTGTTTTTGACATGTATTCACCCCTAACATGCAGATATAGTATATAGCTAAATATTAACATTATTATAACAGACTATGCAAAATGGTACAATATTCTCGAAAATTTTACAATTCTTTATATTATTTACACATATCATTAACACTTTATATAATTTGTTGTAAATTAAAAATCATTATGTTAAAATGAGATGGAAAACTTAATAAGAGTTCAGGTGCTGTATGTACAGTTAAAAGGGAAATGGGTGCGAATCCCATGCGGTCACGCCACTGTGAGGGGGAGCGGCTTAGAGATGCCACTGAGTTAATCGGGAAGGCCTAAGTTGCAATGAACCATAGCCAGGAAACCTGCCTGAGCCGAGTATTCAACTTGCCTACGAGCGATGGGGAGGTGAATTATGTAGTATTGTTCCTTTCTCATTGGAGAAAGTTTTTTTGTTTTTACCTGTTAATTAAAAGTGTAAGCGTTATATTAATTGTGAAAGGAGTAAGCCTATGAAAAGTTTGAGAAAGTATACTGCATTAATATTAATAATAATTTTGGCAGTTATAATGACTTCGTGTGCAAAAAAGGAAAATGAAAATACAGTTATACAGAAGGAAGAATATATAAAGATTACAGATTTAAAAGGAAGAAAAGTGGTATTAGATAAAAAGCCGGAAAGAATAGTATCTTTGTCTCCTACAAATACAGAGATTGTTTTTGCATTGGGTGCAGGGGACAGACTTGTTGGAATTACAAATTATTGTGACTATCCAGAAGAAACCAAGGATATAGAAAAGATTGGAGACTTCGAGAATCCGAACATAGAATTGATTAAAAAGATAAATCCGGATTTGGTTTTGGCAGGAGGATATTTACAAGAAGAGATAATAAAAACTTTAGAAGGATTGGGTATTGCCGTTGCTTCTACAGAAGCAGCTGATGTGGAATCAATTTTTGATTCTTTGGCTATGATAGGAAAGCTTTTGAAAGAAGAAGAAAAAGCGGAGGAACTCATAAATAACATCCATAAAGCTATAGACGATGTTAAAGCTAAAGTAGCGAATAAGAATAAACCCAAAGTATTCTATTTAGTGTGGAAAGAACCTATATTTACCACAGGACGCGGTACTTATATAAATGAAATCATACAGATTGCCGGAGGCTATAATGTAGCATCAGAAATGGAAGGTTGGGCTCAATATAGTTTTGAGGAACTCTTAAAACAGAATCCTGATATTTTAGTAGCTGCTTATCACTCGACAGATGAAGGCATGAACAAAGAAGATATTATGAAAGATGAGTTCTTCAGTAAGTTGGAATGTGTACAGAAAGGAAATATTCACGTAATGTCTGATGATAATATTGTTTCCAGGCCCGGACCTAGGGTAATAGAAGCTATATATGAAATGGCAGAAGCTTTACATGGTGATTTAGAATAAATAATGGATGGTAATATTCATGGATTATGAAGTAAAAGTAGAAAACTTATATTTTTTCTATGGAGAAACGAATATTTTGGAAGATATAAACCTGAGCTTTCAAGCCGGCAGTTTTATAAGTATAATCGGGCCTAACGGCTCAGGGAAAAGCACGTTTTTGAAAAACCTTTCCAGATATCTGGAGCCTCAAAAAGGCATTGTTTTGCTTGGAGGTAAGGATATAAACCAGCTCTCAAAAAAGGAAATAAGCAGAAATGTCTCCGTTGTACCTCAGAATATACTATTAGAGTTTGATTTCAAGGTGAAAGATATCGTTATGATGGGTAGACACCCCTACGTCAACAGATGGAAAGGCGAAACAGAGGAAGATAGAGAAATAGTAGAAAAAGCCATGAAGTATACCAATATTCTGCATTTTTCCGACAGGTCCTATAATGAACTGAGCGGTGGAGAGAAACAGAGAGTTATATTGGCACAGGCATTGGCACAGCAGCCTAAGGTATTACTTCTCGACGAGCCTATATCTCATTTGGACCTTCAATATCAGGTAGAGATACTGGATTTGGTAAAAAGGCTTACAGTAAAGGAAGGCATGACTGTTATCTCAGTGTTGCATGACTTAAATATGGCTTCCGGTTATAGTGATAAGATAATAATGCTTAAAGATGGTAAGGTATACTGTCAGGGAAAACCGGAAGAAGTATTGACAGCAGAGAATATTGCCCATGTGTTCAATACCAATGTATCTGTAAGCAAAAATCCGGTTACAGGCAAAACCTATGTGTATCCTATTTCAGTCATATCTAAAAAGAAAAGAAAGCTGAAAGTCCATATTATATGCGGTGGCGGAACCGGCGTAAAACTGATACAGGAGCTAGCTACATCAGGGTTTCATCTATCTGCAGGAGTTCTGAATATAGGTGATTCAGATTGGGCTATCTCAAAGGAATATGAATTGGATGTAGCTGAAGAAGTACCATTTATGAGCATTAGTCATGAAGCTTATATGAGGAATCTCGAGCTGGCTGAAGCATCAGATATATTGGTATTGCTGCCTGTTTATCTGAGCAAATTGAACATATTGAACATTAAACTTTTAGCAGATTCCAGACTTGATGGTAAAAAGATATATATAGTAGAAGATAGTAATCTGAAAAAGAGAGACTTTACCAATGGAGAAGCCATAGAAATCTATAAAGAGTTGTTGAGTAAGCCTAACGTAGAAGTGATAAAAGAAGATGAACTGAAAGAAATACTTATAAAGGCAGATGATAATCATGGCTGATAAATTATTAAAAAGGTTAGTCCCCATAAGCATATTGGTACTGCTGTTTATCATATGTTTTCTTTTTTCAGTGGGTATCGGTGCAGTGAAAATACCTTGGGAAGAGATAATACAAATAATATTTTTCAGAGCTGATACTGATAATAGGATTATTTTAATGGACATTAGATTGCCCAGGGTTCTGATAGCAGCGACATTAGGTGCCGGTTTGGCAGCAGTAGGAGGAGTCATGCAAGGGATTTTCAGAAATCCTTTGGTAGATTCCTATACACTGGGTATGTCATCGGGAGCTGCGCTGGGAGCAGTAATTTCAATAGTTACAGGTATAGGAATATTCGGATATGCTACCACTGGTGTTTTTGCGTTTATTGGTACGGTTTTAACTCTTTTTCTGGTGTATTATCTTGCCAAGACAAAGAATAGGGTATCCATAAATACATTACTTCTTTCAGGTGTAGCTGTCAGCTATTTTTTATCATCCATTATTTCTTTTCTTATGATGATGAATAAACATAAATTGGATCAGATAGTTTTTTGGACCATGGGAAGCCTGTCTTCTTCTACGTGGCAAAAGTTTGTTATCTCAAGTTGTATTATAATACCCGGGGTTTTAATACTTAATATTTTTGGCAGGGAATTGAATATCATGTCCTTAGGAGAAGAATCAGCTCATTATATAGGTGTGGACGTTGAAAAACTAAAATATATCATTCTTGGAATATGTTCTCTAATTGTTGGAGCTGTGGTGTCTACTGGAGGAACCATAGGTTTTCTGGGCTTGGTAGCACCACATATAGTCAGGCTAATATGGGGTTCTGATTATAGGAAGCTTATACCTTACAGTGCTATAATGGGAAGCTCCATAATGATGTTGGCTGATGCATTTGGAAGAGTTCTGATTCAACCTTCAGAAATACCTGTAGGAGTAATGACTTCCATAATGGGTGGTCCATTCTTTGTGGTATTGTTAAAAAGGCATAGGAAAAAGGGTGCTTAGTGCACCCTTTTCAT
>DUSG01000289.1 GCA_012842725.1 Clostridiales bacterium | reverse complement strand
GGGCCAAGCTCTGAAAAGGCCCTGTCTCAACTTAATATGCTGGATTCTTATGTGAAAGAGCTTGTAGATAGATTTGACGGGAATGTAATAATCACCTCAGACCATGGCATGCATGATGACAATGAAGAAGGAGGGCTCCACGGCTCATTCCGTGAGGAAGATTTATTTATACCGATTATATATGAAAAGCAGGTGTAATATGAGCAAATTTCTGAACAGATTCTCCATGTTTGAATTGGTAGTCATATCCTTGACTGCAGCTTTGGGCATAGCCGTAAAACCTATAATTGTCCCTTTGGTACATATAATAACTGGCCCTCTCTATATTCCTGGCGGTGCCGCTGCAGGTGGCTTTTACATGCTATGGCTGGTGTTAGGATTAGGTCTTACAAGAAAAATCGGCACCGGAACCTTAATAGGCTTAGTTCAGGCACTACTGGTAATAATCACAGGAGCCTATGGAAATCACGGAGCCATAAGCATCATAACATATACTGTGCCAGGTATCATGATAGACTTGGGTGCCAAATTGTTGGGGAAAAAATTCATGACACCCTCAGGTTTCTTTATTTTAGGACTGCTGGCCAATATTTCCGGAACCATGCTGTCGAATTTGGTGTTTTTCAGGTTGCCTGTGATACCATTGCTCCTTTCTCTGTGTGCAGCGTCATTGTCAGGAGGACTGGGAGGCCTCATAGCATACAATATTGTCAAGACTTTAAAAAAGCAAGGTGATATATATTATGAATAATAAACTGGTACTGGTTATAGTCATATTAGCCATTGCAACTATTACACTGGCATATGCCAATATGAAAGTAATGAACAACCCAGCCGGGGACGACGGTACCATAACCTTCATCTGGAGCGATAAGACCGCAAGCCTTACCTTTGAAGAAATTACTGCATTGGAAAACCACCAATTTAGTGCCGTGGAAGATACCTCCACTTCCGGGCCGAAAACACGAAAATTCAAAGGTGTATTATTGAGAGATATATTCAATAAAGCAGGCATAGATAATTCAGTACTTAAATCCGCTTCGAAAGTGCTGGTAAAAGGTTTAGATGGATATGTCATTGCCATGACTGTTGATGAAGCCATATCCGACCACGTTTACATGGCATTTGAAAAAGACGGTAAACCTTTGGGCACTATGAAAAAAGGAGGCAGCGGTCCCTTTCAGCTTATAATAGTCAAAGATACATTCAGTCAGCGATGGTGCAAATATGTATTTGAGGTATCGATAGAATGAGTCCCATAATAGAAGTAAAAGATTTATCCTTCAGATATACCCATGACGGTCCTCTTATTCTGGACTCCGTCAGCTTTAAAATTGAAAAGGGAACCATAACCTCCATTGCAGGTTTAAGCGGTTGCGGCAAAACCACTGTAGCCTTCTGCTTGTGCGGAGCAATACCAAAGAGCATGCCGGGCATTTTAGAAGGAAGTATCATGATAGAAGGCAAGGACATTAAAAGTTTAAGCCTTCCCAAATTGGCACAAAAAATAGGTATGGTATTTCAGGATGTAGACAATCAGTTGTTTCTTCCCACCGTTGAAGCTGAGGTAGCTTTTGCCCCTGAAAATCTGTGCCTTCCTTATGAAGAGATTGAAAAAAGGGTTGAAGAAGTTATCCATATGTTAAACATTGAAACCTTAAGATATAAAAATCCCTCCCACCTATCCGGAGGTCAGAAACATCTGGTGGCATTGGCATCAATTCTAAGCCTGGACCCGGAAATCATAATACTGGATGAAGTCCTGTCCGAATTGGATAGAAAAAATAAAGAACTGATAACAAATGTAATAAAATCCCTTAATAAAGCCGGTAAAACAATCATAATAATCGATCATGACATCAATAATCTGATGATGGCAAACAACATTTTGCTTATGAAAAACGGGAAACTGGTAGATATAATTGAGGCAGGCGAAAACCATGAGCTTTTATACCATAGACTCTCTGACTTTTTCCTACAACAGGAATACTAGCCTATTGGAAAATATAAGTTTTGAAATTGATAATAATCAGCACATAGGACTGACAGGGGATAACGGCTGCGGTAAAACAACTTTGATTAAGCTGATGCTTGGAATATTAAAGCCTCAGAAAGGGGCAATCCTCATTGAAGGTCAAAATGTAAAAGACATGCCTTTATCCCATATAGGACGCAAGATCGGATATGTGTTCCAGAATCCAGAAAAGCAACTATTCTGCCCTACTGTCTGGGAACAGATGAGCTTTAGCTTTAAATATGGAAATGAAGGCAATCGACACATCATGGAGGATAGAATAAATCATTATCTTGACCTTTTTGAACTGAAAAAATATAAAAATGATTCCCCTATGAAGCTGAGCTGGGGTGAAAAGCAAAGGTTGGCATTGGCTTCAGTATTATCAAGGAATGTAAAATTTTTGATAATGGATGAGCCTACCATAGGACTTGACATGCTACGAAAGAAGCAATTGCAAAAGTGTCTGCAGGCATTGAAAGATGAAGGAAAAGGCTATATGATAGTTAGCCATGAGCCGGATTTCCTTGAAAGATATGTGGACAAACTCCTTATCTTAACTTCAAAAGGAGTTGAAGTCAGATGATGAACTTAGATCCTAGGACCCGAATAATAATTGTTTTTATTGTCTCATCGGCAGCTATCATATTGAAAGAAGTGAAATCGCTGATGCTGTTGTTAGCCTTTACGCTTGTAATATGCATATTATCATCTGTCCCTTTAAAAAAAGCGACTATGAGACTAAGAAAGCTATGGTATGTTTTTATCGTACTGGCTATAATTCAAAGCATATTTACTCAAGGTGGTGATGCTCTGCTGACTTTAGGAAGCATAAGGCTTTTGACTACTAAAGGTTTGGAAGCCGGTATTTCAATAATCCTGAGGATGTCAATAATAATCTATTCAGCTTTAATAATTATAATTGCATCTCCATTGGACATGGTGTATGGACTGGCAGCAATGAAGATGCCTCAGGAAATAGGTTTTATGGTACTTCTTGCAATTAAATTTCTGCCTCTCATCAGAGATGAATTCATTGATTCTATAACAGCAGTTCAACTGGCAGGAGCTGACCTGAAAAAAATACCTTTAGGCAAGAAGATTTCACTGTATACATATATATTGACCCCTTCAGTGACAAAAGCACTGAGAAGAGCCAGGTATATATCTTTATCCATGGAATGCAGAGGTTTCAGAGCCTATCCTACAAGAACCTATTACTGCAAATTAAAGCTGAAAAAATTTGATTATACAATTATGGCAGCAACTATTGCATCTATAATTGCCATCATTCTGATATCTTGGTAAAAATGAGAAAGCTTTAAAACAATTTCCCACTATATAAAGGAGGCAAATACATGAAAGTCATATCAGTATACGGATACTCAAAATCAGGCAAAACCACAACTGTTGAATGCCTCATAAAAGAATTGAATCGTCGAAATTATTCCGTAGGTACAGTCAAGGAAATCCATTACGAGAGTTTTGCCATAGATACGGAAGGCTCCAATACACACAGACACTGGAAAGCAGGAGCGGAACTGGTATGTGCCAGAGGCTTATATGAGACGGATATATTGTTTAAAAAAAAGCTTTCCATACCGGAAATTTTAAAATTCTATGCACAGGATTATGTAATATTGGAAGGGGTTACGGATTTTGATGTTCCGAAAATACTATGCACCAGCTCTATAGAAGACATACAGGAGTGCTTAAATCCCAGCGTATTTGCAATAAGCGGCGTCATCAGCAATAAAATATCCAGATATGATGATCTCCCTGTAATAAATGCCATCACCGATATTGAAAGACTTACAGACTTGGTGGAAAAAGCAGCGCTGGATTGGGTGTCGATAAAATGAATATTAAAATACTTTCCAGACTTTACAGCAAACGAAATCAGGTATACAAGATAATGCTCGAAATTGAAGGCAAAAGTCAGCCGGCAATCATGAAAATATACTCGGGCAAAGATAATTTACCGGAGGCTGAATACCGGAACATGAAAATGCTTTATGATTATGGAATCAATGTTCCTAGAATAATCTGCAAGGACAATAACCGACTGATTATGGAATACATAGACGGAGATTTGGTAAATGATCTGGTGGAACGACTGGACACGGGAGAATGGATCGACAAATTGGCTCTGTGGTTTTCCCAATTGCATAAGATATCCAAAGATTCTGACACATTGCTGAAGGGAGATGTGAATCTAAGAAATTTCATCTACAGCAATGGTGAAATTTACGGATTGGACTTTGAAGAAATCCGCTGGGGAGATGTCAGAACTGATCTGGCTGATGTCTGCTTTTTTATGCTCACGAACACTCCTTCCTTCACAAAAGAAAAGCATATTATGTTAAGGCGTTTTCTTCAATGCTATGAAAACTATTCCGGCTCAAAACTCGAAAAAATGGGGCGCTTTCTCCGCAACAGCAAAAATGAGGCTAAAAAACGCAGAAAGAAACGCTTGGACGGCTTGCATTGTTAAGCAGTTAACACTATAATTAGTAATAGGTAACATTTTCAATAGAATATGGTGCAATACTCCGATTTTATTCATCTAAACAGACTATATGTTTGCATGATGAATAAAACGTTAGGGTATGGTGGGAAACTACGATGCCTTCCAGTGCGAAAAGGAGTAACTAGAAAATCAAACTTCTTTTCCACAAAAGAAGTTTTTTTATTCCCCAGGCTTCTTTTCCCACAAAAGAAGTTTTTTTGTTCTTCTGAAAATTTCATTGAGAGGTGATGACATAAAAACTTAATACTCAGTAGCCATAAATTTTAGATAAATATATAGGAGGGTGATTTATGAATCGGTATCTCAACACTAAAACCTTATTGAAAAAGAGCTTGTCATTTATACTCATCTTATCTTTAATAATCTCATCATTTGGGACCATAGCTTTCGCAGATGAGTGGGAACCAAAAACAGAAAAACCTATCTTGGTTGTAACAGGTCAAGGAATTGGCTTGACAAACGAAAAGTCCTATACACTGGAAGAATTGAAAGCAATGCCCCAGACCACAGCATTATTTTCTGCCATAAACACTACACCTACAAAAAGCATTTACTTAGGCAAAGGCGTCAAAGTAGTAGATTTGTTAAGCAAATCCGGTTTTAACAAGGACAAGTACGACCAGTATAAAATAGGTTTTGTAGCATCCGACGGATATACAGTTACATTTGATCCATCCCATAAGGGAGATTCTACCACTTCAAAGAAGTTGATAACTCCATCATTCGGCTTAGTGAGATATTACTTCCCAAAACTTAGCAGCGGCGATTCCGCAGGCAAAATTCCTGTTGATACAATAATTGCATTTGAAAGAGCAGGAGAAAGAGGACAGCCTGACATAATACCAAGTGAATCTGCTCTCGAACCTCTTTCATCTGACGATTATCCCCTTCTTATGGTAGGACAGCAGCATGTGGACGAAATCAACAATCCTCTTTATAACAAGACAATACAGAAAATAGTCGTAGGTGATGAGCTCTCAGAAGTATTGAAAGTAGGAAATAAAAGCTATACCAGAGCAGATATCCTCCTGATGCCAAGGGTAAAAGGCAATTGGACTTACATGAAAAAATCAGGACCGGCAACAGATTACTGTGTAGGCGTACCACTGAAGGAACTGCTTGCAGGTTATAGCGATAATGACAAGGTGGAATTCATATCAGCTGACGGCTATAAAAATGACCCTGTAACAATTAAAGATATTAAAGATTCTTCAAAACAATACATACTTGCCTATGAAACAGGAACCAATGCCAATGATAAACAAGCGGTATATGATTCTGCCAAGGACGATCCTTCAATTATAGGATACTTCAGAGTATACAGCCAAAACGGTACTTTAATAAAGATGGTAAATGAAATAAGGATAACTCCTGCTTCCGGCATTGATTATTCAATCAGCCCTTATAAACACATAACAAACGGTGGATTGCCGGGAGATGGACCATACAATGTAGACACCATTACAGGAGCGACATTGACTTTTGAGGGTCCCGGTCTTGTGGCCAGCATACCTCTTTCCATAAGAGAGATGGAAAATCAGGATGCGGGCATATTCCGCGGAGATTATACTGACATAAGAGACGGTAAAGAAGTAACCCTTAAATACGAAGGAATAAGACTTCAATACCTGCTGAAAAACATGACTGCAGGAGAGACAGGCATCAAGCTTACAAATACAGCTTATAAAGTTCTAATAAAGAACAGAGTAAGACAGACTATAGCTGAATTTACTCTGGAGGAAATTGCGCAGGCAGAAGCTGCCGGCAAACCAATCATTGTGGCTTATGGAACATCTAATGTGGATGGTTCTAATACCAAACCTTTCGTCTATGACGGAGAAGCCGGTGCAGATAAATCTTTAGGCAACGAAGACGGCTGCATAAAATTAGTCTACGACAAATCAGTATTCAGCAAAGACCCGAATCCAAACTACACCAAGTTCAGCAATATGGCATATGTTTACGTAGCCGAAAAAGAAACTCCGGGCTACAAGCATGACAAAGCGCCCTACAACACTCCTGAAAACTCTGAGTACATCATTACCATTACAGGAGACAAGCTGGGAAGAGAAGTCAACTATACGGTAAAACAGATAGAAGACATGGTTAAATACAAGGACGGAAAACCGGAACCCGGCGGTATGGGATACAGGGCTGAATACAGCTTATCCAACAACACATACTGGTATGTAAATGAATATGAAGGTGTAAAACTCTGGGATTTGCTGAAAAAAGCAGGAATACCTGAATCAATGGCTATCGGTGCGGATTCCGATACAATAGTTCATTTCACTGCAACAGACGGATATACGGATTTTGATAAATTTACATTAGCCCAATTGGCCAATCCGGACCTTTTCGGATATTATGAAAAGAATCCTGCAGACAAAAATGACGGTAAATATATTTCCAAACGTGAAAAGGATTTAAGATCCACAGGCTATCCGGTATTGGTAGCTTACGGAGTTAACGGCTATCCTTATGTAATAAAGAATACCCTGGATGGTTACAAGAGCGGTTTGGGCAATGACGGTGGACCTTTGAGAATTATATCCGGAAAACTGGAATATCATCATGCCAACGGTTCAAAACAGGCAAAATTCCTTGATAAGATAATAGTGGGCAATGAGGTAAACTACAGCACCCATTCCGGAAATCCGGATGAAACCTATAAAGCTTTGGCCTCAGAAAAGATTAATGTAACAGTAATAGGCATGGACGGAAGCACACTGAAGAACGTAACCTACACTGTGGCAGACATTGAAAACATGATCTACGGCTCCAACGTGAAGAATACAGAGAAGGAAAAAGCAAAGGTAAAAGCGTTCTTTGATGTGAAAAAAGGTGACAGCGTATACAGCGATCTATACGAAGGTGTAAATTTAGGTTATTTCTTAAAAGAAAAAGTTGAAATACCAGGCAGTAAAGGAACCGTAACATTTAGCAGTGCTGACTCCAGCCTGACGGTTTCATTGGATGAGATTTTCGATGCAAGCAAAAAATCAGCTCTGGCATTTGCTAAAAACGGTACACCTATGGTAGCCGACAAAAATGCCCCGGGTTATATAAGCTCATATACTGATGGTGTCGGCGAAAAAGTAAATGTCAAAAATGACGGCGGTCCATTAATGATAGTAATGTCCGGTGCAAAAA
The DNA here is from genome assembly GCA_012842725.1 of Clostridiales bacterium. Classification (GTDB taxonomy): domain Bacteria; phylum Bacillota; class Clostridia; order Lutisporales; family Lutisporaceae; genus Lutispora. Next base: position 4,339 of record DUSG01000289.1, on the reverse strand, counting down.
GTCTAAGCAACGTAACCACTATCAAGATAAACCTTCAACCGGACAAATATGCTCATATAGAAGCTCCTTACAAAGAATTGGCTGACAGCACTCTGATAGTTGAAGGTCCGGGAACAAAACTAGCTGCACCAAAAACCTTTAAAGTTTCAGAAATAGAAGGCAAACAGAACCTTGTAGTAACCGGCGACTATAACATCAAAAAGACTTCATCTGAACAGCAGATTCGCTACAGAGGCATAGATCTATACAGCTTCCTGAAATCTGAAGATATAGGTCTTCAATCCAATGCAAGCGAAATAGTGGTAACCGCTGCGGACGGTAAAACTCTGACTTTCTCATTATCTGATGTGATGAAGTCAGATTATATAAACGGAGCAACAAAAGCAGCCAACTTAAAGATGATACTGGCTTATGGTTCCAGCAGCGTAGACAACCCCAATATTGATGACGGCAAACCATTGGTATTGGATAAGGATTCCAAAGGATATGACGCTGCATACAACAACTCAGGCGGTCCTTTATACCTGATAGTTGGACAAAAATCTGCAGATGATGTGAACTCTCAAAGTACCCTTAAAAATGTGGTAAAGATAACCGTAAATGCAGGCGCTACAGTAAGCTGGAAACATGATATGAGCCCAACCTATAGCCAATATCTGGACACTTATTTCCTTGAATTAGAAGGAACTGCCCTGGAAAAACCTGTGAAATTCAGTCTCCGTGAATTGGAGGCTATGGATGACATAATAATCAGAGATACCTATACCTATATCGGTGAACATGAGCATGAAGGTCTCGACCTATGGAAGCTCATCTCCCAGAAAGCAGGATTGAAGAAAGGTGCAGAACTAACTTCTGTGAAAGTCATAGCTTCAGACGGTTTCTCAAGAGACGTGCTGTCCGTATTCGGTAGAGAAGCTTTAGAAAAAGGAATAGCTGATGGACTGGAAAGAAAGATAATAATCCTTGCATATGCAGGAGACGGAATTCCATTGGTTCCAAATACATCCAGTGACGGTTATACCAGCGGAAACGAAGGCGGTCCTATAAGAATGATAACTCATTTGAACCAAGGTGCTTGCCTAAAAAATGTTGCTAAAATAGTTGTTGACGGCAATGTGAAAGCTGCAGCATTTGCTGACATAGGCGGCCACTGGGCACAGGAACATATAGAATATCTGTATTCTAAAGGTGTGGCACAAGGTACAGGAGATAATAAATACAGTCCCAATAAAGCAATCACAAGAGCAGAATTTATCAAGTTCCTGGTAAGTATCCTGAAAGATGTGGATTTAACTTCAGCCCCGGCAGATGTATACAAAGACGTAGAAGCCGGCCAATGGTATACGGATTATGTAAATTGGGCCGGTGCCAAAAACATCCCTGCAGGAGTTGAAAACGGTAATTTCCGTCCGAATGACGTAATAACCAGAGAAGAAATGGCTGTAACCATATACAACTTTGCCAAGGCAATGGGAATAGAACTGGGAACTGTTGCTGATGAAATAGAATTCAAAGATGCTTCCAGCATCAGCCAGTGGGCTATAGATGCAGTAAAAGCCGTTCAAAAAGCAGGAATCATCAACGGCAAACCAGACGGCACTTTTGACCCTCAAGGCCAGTCAACTAGAGCTGAAGCATCCAAGATTATAAGAATGATAATGGAAAAAATGTAATAGCAAAAACAGGAGCAGGCAGTTCATCTGCTTGCTCCAATCTTTCACCCGGAGGTGAACTATGAGAAATAAAGTTTTATTAATCTTGCTTGTTTTTATACTTTCCTTATGCATTGTAACAGCATGTTCATCCAATACACCTTCCGCTGCAAATACTGAAGAAGCTCAAGAAACTCAGCAACCAAAAGAACTAAACAAAGATATTCAAGAAGAAAATAAAACAGATTTTGAAACGGCAAAGCCGGATGAGTCAAATGCAGATGATTCTGACGCTCAAAAACCTGAAGAAACTGCTTCTGCGGCACCTGATATATCCAAGGTGGAAGAATCAAAACCGGAGCAATCTGAAAAAATTCCACAGGAAACACCACAACCAAAACCGGATGAAAAAACCCTCTTATATATAGAAGGTTCAGGTATAGAAAATTCCATAACCCTTTCACTTGACGAACTGAAATCCATGAAGGATGCTTTTTATGAAGATGACTTCTTTTCACTAAACAGCTACGGTACAGAAGAATACTTCCACTTTAAAGGAGTAAAAATAAAAGCCATTCTGGATAAAACCGTTTTGAAAAGCAACGCCTCTACAATAACTTTCATAGCTTCAGACGGTTATAAGCACCAAATGACCGTTGAGGAAGCTTTGAGAGAGGATTATATAGATGAACACAATCCGGAAAAGAAGTATCCCGTAATAATAGCATGGCATGAAAACGGAAAAGATTATGACCCCAATAAGGGGGCTCCCTTTAGACTGGTAATAGGTCAAAAAGAGCCCGGCGATGTCAACAAACCTCAATGGGTACAGAATATAGTCAAAATAATCGTAGAGTGAGGAGCTCATGATGAAAAAAAACATTTATTATATATTAACTCTGTTAATAATCGTAATAATCGTATCTGCAGCTTTATGGTTCAATAACGACACAAGAAAAGAAAAAGCCCTGATAAAGCAGATATTGCCACAAGCAGAAAACATCAAGCTTGTTGAAGGAATATTAGACAATTCCGTAATACAAGAAAACTTTCCGGCCATAGAAAAAGTATACAGCATAAATGATACACCTGCTGCCTTTGTAACTTCCGGAACGGGATATGAAGGCGTTATAAAGACTTTGGTGGTCATGGACACTGAAAAGAAACAGATTGCAGGAATCCATATCCTTGAGCAGGGAGACACTCCCGACTATGCAGACCCCATTATGGAAACTTGGTTTACCGACAGGTTTAAAGGTATTGGCTTATTTGAATATCTGAACAGAGTAGTATTGGACCCTGAAAAGCCCACAGATATAGTTCAGGTTACAGGAGCCAGCGTATCCAGCCAAGCTGTTATAAACAATGTGAACTCAGCTATCGGTGCTTGGAACTATATTGTCAATAATAAAATAATGGGTCGGGTTGATAATTTTATCCCACAGGAAATGTGGGAAAAGGATGAAAACAGCTTTATGATAGCGTGGCCGGAAAACAATTCCGTAAGAGTCACCATTGAAGACCTAAAGACCTTTCCCCAGGTAACTACCCAGACCATACTTCAAAGAACTACAGGAGTAAAAATAAATATCAAAGCAGAAGGACCTCTTCTAACTGACGTATTGAAAAAATACGGCGTAGACATCAATGATTACGAAGCTATAGGTGTCACAGGCAGAGACAACTATTATGCCATGATAAGCAAAGACATCATAGAAAATAGGGACATCATACTGGGCATCAGGTTTGACGATGAAGAAATAATTAGGGAAGAGAAACCTACTAGGATAGTCATACCTGATGAGATGGGAGTATATTGGGTGAAGATGGTCAACAAAATTGAACTCTATACCCATATTTCACCTAAGGATATAGAAAATGTCCATATGTTCGGTTCCCTTGTTAAAGACATAGAGCCTTATTATTATGAGTATTACGGAAGCAAGGATGAATCCTACTTGGTAGGTAAGATATTGTCCAAATTCGACTTTGTAGATGTGAACGGCTTTTTCACCATGGTTGGCTCAGACGGACTTGTAAAAAATGAAACCATCAACGTGGTAAGAGATAGGTATTATATAAAAACCGGTGGGGAAAACGCACCTATGAACATAGGCCCGGCTTTCAAACTGGGTATGAACGTAAAGGAAATGACTCATTTCTCCACCACTAAGGATGCTGTCATTTTCCCTGAAGTAATGATGAAAGTTATAGGCGAAGAAATCCTGCCTCAAGGAAAGGGCATGAATTTAGGGAAAGTTCTAGAAACAGCAGGTATGATTTTAGAAGGCAATGATACTTTAACCATCTTTGATTCTGATGGAAATCAATATCCTCTATATCCAAATCAATTGGAAAATTCCTATCTGCTGCCTATGGAAAAGGAAGCAGATGCAGTCATTGGAGAAACCTATATCAAAAATGTAGCTAAAATAAGCAAAAACAAATAACGGGAAGTAGTCGGTCATGAAGGAAAGCAGAGATAAAAACATTAGACCAAGAATACAGATTGCAATTTTAATCTTACTGCTGCTTATACTAATCCAATATAATCTTTATACAAGCGAAAAGCTTAATTTTAAAATCATTAGCATTGGAGACCTGAATCCTTACGGAGCATGGAGTGCCTTAAAGGAGTCCCTCACAGACAGCAGTTATGAATTTGACGGTATAAACAGAAGCAT
>DUSG01000288.1 GCA_012842725.1 Clostridiales bacterium | reverse complement strand
TATTCCTTAATCTTATATCTTAATGCTCTTTCGCTTATTCCTAGAACCTCCGATGTTCTCTTTCTGTTGTTATTATACTTTTCCAATGTATGCTTAATAAGCTTCTTTTCTACTGATTTCATGCTTTCGCCAATGCTAATCTTTATCGTATCATCCTCTTGTGGAACATTATTTTCTTTTTCAAAGAAATCCGTTGGCAAATCCTCAATATCTATGAAGTCATCTCTGGTTAAAGCAACGGCTCTTTCTATTGTATTCTCAAGCTCCCTCACATTGCCTTCGAATTCATATCTTTCAATGGCCTCCAAAGCTTCCGGGGTAATACCTTTAACATTCTTATTAAGCATCATATTGTATTTTTTTATAAAATGGTCTACCAAAATAGGAATGTCCTCTCTTCTTTGCCTTAAAGGGGGCATGTCTATATTTATTACATTGAGTCTATAATACAAATCCTTCCTAAATAGATTATTTTTCACCATTTCTTTTAAATTTCTGTTGGTTGCAGATATATATCTCACATCAGCTTTTATTTCATTAACTGAACCCAATGGCCTTATTTCTTTATTCTGTATTGCCCTTAGAAGTTTTGTCTGCAAACTTATATCAAGATCTCCTATTTCGTCCAGAAAAAGAGTACCGCCTTCGGATAACTCTATTATGCCTTTACGGTCTTCAGAGGCACCGGTAAAGGCTCCTTTTTTGTAGCCAAACAATTCGCTTTCCAATAAATTAGCTGGAATAGCGGAACAATTAACAACATTGAAAGGTTTATCCTTTCTTTTTCCTAAAAAATGTATTGCCCTTGCAACAAGTTCTTTACCTGTTCCACTTTCACCCGTTATAAGCACATTGCTATCAATATCTTTAACTCTGTCTATGAGATCATAGACTTCTTTCATTTTCTTTGAGCTTCCAATCAAATTATAGTATGTATTTCTCAGATATATTTGGCTGCTTAAATCCTGTATCTTATCATTTAAGGCGATATTTTCCCTTGCTTTTTCAAGTAATAACATCAATTCATCGATATTTATAGGCTTTGTTATATAATAAAAAGCACCTGATTTGATGGCTTCAATAGAAGATTCTATACTTCCGTAAGCCGTCATTATGATAACAGCAGTTCTAGGACTTAGAGATTTAATTTTCTTTAAAAGAGTTATGCCATCTGTGCTTCCTAGTTTAAGATCCAACAAAACTATCGAAATATCCATGCTTGATACTATTTTCATCGCAGATTCTTCATCTTCTGCAGTATATGTCTCATATTCATCTTCCAGAGCAAAACTTAATGAATTACAGATTGATACCTCATCATCAACAATAAGCAGCTTCTGCATAAATATCATCTCCGGTCTTGTTAAATGTTATTGTAAACGTCGTTCCTTCACCTTCTACAGTATCGATGTTTATTCCGCCATTGTTCTGCAAAAGCAGTTGATAGCTTACATATAACCCAAGTCCTGTACCATTGGCTTTAGTAGTGAAAAATGGGTTAAATATTTTGCTTAATATATTTTTGTCCATACCGCAACCATTATCTTTTATAGAAAGGTAAACAGTGTCCTGTCTGTTTTCGCCATTAATGATTATTTTTTTATCTTCTTTATCCATACTCTCGATGGCATTTAATATTATATTAATAAGTATCTGTTGAAGATGATTTCTGTCAAATTGAACTGTAATATCCTTATCAATGTAAATTTCCGCTTTAATTAACTTTTCTTCCAGAGTATTTTTTAATAAAAGTAAAGCATTATCAACAGCTTCATAAAGATTAATCTTTTCCATAAAAGGCTTTCTGGGCTTAGAATATTCCAATAAATCTCTTACAAGCTTATCCAACCTATCTATTTCTTGTGGTATATCCTTAGATATTTTGTCTCTGAATTTTGCATCATCAATTTTTTTAGGTATAAGTTGAGTGTAAGCTTTAATAGATGTTAAAGGATTCCTTATTTCATGAGCTATACCTGTAATCAAATTTCCAAGGGATTGCATCTTGTCCTTCGTTATTATGCTTTCTTGCATAAGCTTTTCTTCCGTTATATCTCTGAAAATAACTATTATTTCTTCATTATCATCCATATTATGGATAATCTGAGCCCTATAATTAATATATACCTTTCTGCCATTTATTTGTATTTCTTTTTCTATGCTTTCTCCGGAAAGTTCATCCGTCGAAAACAAATCTTTAATGTTAGTTTGTCTGTAATCTAATCCAATAAGCTTATCAAGCTCCATATCCAGTATTTTGGCGGCAGGTTCATTCGCAAAAGTGATTATGTTATCTTTATTAATAGTTATAATACCACTGAAAATCCTGTTCAATAACTTTTCTCTGAAATCTCTTTCGCGTTTTATTTGTAAAGTTCTCTTGTCTACTTCTTTTTTTAGCATACTATTCCAACGAAGGAATAATATCATAACTGCTGCAAACACCAATATAACCATAATTGCTATAACGGCAAGTTTACGGAAGAACTGTATAGGATAGCTTACGGTCCTCCCAAACCATTTTCTGTATATCATATCATAAGTTCCGTTTCTTTTTATTTCACGAATGCCTTTATTTATTATATTTAAAAGCTCTGTATTCCCTTCTTTGACAGCCATAGAATATTGGGTAGTGTTAAGTGTTTCGCCTACTATTTTTACGTTATCTCTTATACCCATCTTATCTATTAAATAAACACCTGTTAAGGTATTGCCGATAAAGGCATCTGCTTTTCCACCAATTAATTGATGTATTGCTTCCTCCTGGTTTTCAGTATAAATAGATGTATAATGCCTTAATGTGTACAATGCAGATATTGCTACATCTCCTCTTTGAATAGCAATTCTTTTACCGTTTAAATCTTTAAAACGTTTAATATCATCATTGGACGAGAGAACAAAAATAGATTGGGAATTCTCAAGGTATGCTTCAGAAAAATCGTAAAATAAATCTCTATCCCTTGTATATCTCATACCCTGAATAATGTCCACTTCACCTTTTTTCAGCTTGTCGCAGGCTTCATCCCATGCCATAGGATAATATTCTATCTCAATTCCTGTAACAAGGGCAACTGCTCTCATTATATCCACATTAAATCCTGTATAATTATTGTTCTCATCCAAAAATTCATATGGAGGAAAATTATTGTCACCGGCAACCTTGACTTTAATTTTGCTATATCCCTGCGTCCCATACTCATTAATTGATGATCTATATTCCTTGACACAAAATATTACTATTAACGCAAATACCAAGATTGCCATTATGTACGGGAATAACTTTCTTTTTTCCATATTCATCACATCTTTTACTATATTTTTACGGAACAAGTGTGAACCATATATTATCCATGATATATATGGGCTATGACAAATTCAGCATTACTTTCTGTTATATTCTCAATTTGATAACTTATATTTTTATAATCGTTTTTATCACTAATCAGTATCATATCACCCTGTTGAAGTTGAATAGGGTCTCTTTCGGGCAATTGCAATACAACAGAACCTGCTACAATATATATGGCTTGTACAGAACATGAAAACTCTTCTTTCTTCTCGAAAGTTATGTTTTTTACTTCGTCTTT
>DUSG01000287.1 GCA_012842725.1 Clostridiales bacterium | reverse complement strand
TCAAATTCAACATTGATTTGTACAGGATAGTTTTTTGTAACTGCTTCGGAAGTTGCGTAAAGCTCAAACTCAACCCTTTTTCTTTCATCCTTTGCCAGTTTTCCAAGGCTTTGTATGTTCAGTGATTTGCATATTATATGGTCATCTGTTATCAGATTAACTCTTACTCCGTCAGCTTCTATATCGCTGTAATTAACTACATCAAAAGCGATGATAAAGCTTTCTTCCACTGAAACATCTCCATCAGGGGCTTCTATGTTTTCTATCTTAATATCAGATACTGTAGTATCTATACCTTTTACAGGAAAAAAGAATGTAAACTCTTCTGAATAACTGGTATTTCTGCTGTCTTTATAATCCACTCTAAAATGCAAATCGTAATTCCCAGTCGCCATACCAAGGGCAGGTATCAAAACATAATCCAATTGTATTACCTTATTGCCAGGCAAATCCTGAACCTGCTTTACATCAGGAGAATTGTACAAAGTAAAACCATCAGTCCTTAAACCTTCTACCGTAACTTTTATATCCCTGGCATCTAATGCACCATTATTTCTTAACACTATAGATACCTTTCTCTGTTCACCCGCTGTCAGCGGCGTATCTCCATAGCTTACTGCTGAAACTATTACCTTAGGAGGTTTCTTTGAATTGGTGACTTTTATGTTTATAATGTCAGAACCTTCGTAATTTGTACCGGATAGGCTGCTATAGTAATATTTTAGTGTCACGGGATAGATTTTTTCTACTGCAGAATCAAGAACCTTCAGATTGAAAACTGCATTTTCATAGTCCTTACCGTTTATTCTATCTATTGAATATGTAACGCTGAGCTTTTCCATCTCAAAGGGATTATCTGAACTGTCAAAAACCAATGTGGCTTGAATGTTCTTTGCTGCAGCTGTTGAAAGGTTTTCCAAAGGTATGTATATTTTCGCTTCTTCACCTGCATTAACAACAGGCATCTTGGCGCCGCCTGCAACCACTATTTTAGGCTCATTTCTGCTGGTAGGCGGAGTATATGATGTATCGGATACAGGAATACGTATAGTTTTTGTTGTTAATACTTGATTATTTTCATCCATCACCGCTAATTTTAATTCTGAATCATTGGTATCTAAACAAAATAAATCTATCTTTTTTTCTTTGCTACCCTTTGTAATACTTATTATTCTTTCTTCTCCTTCATCATAATATTTTCTGATAAAAGAATAGCTATCTTCAAATGATAAATATAAATTTTCTTGTGTTTCGTCTCCTCCGCTTACTGTAATATAAATTGTAAAGTCCTCATTTGCTCTTACTGCATTTATTACTGTATCACCTCTATAAATATTACCATCATACTCAATCTTAATATCTTCATCCCCAAACACCACTCCCAATGAGGCCATCTGCATCATAAGAGAAATAATCATTATAATTGCTAAACTTCTTTTCAAATTCTCCCCTCCTCTACTTGCACCCTGTCTTCTATTTTTTCGATGTTTCCGTCCAGAATATAGACTATGCGATCCGCATATTTTGCTATATTCATATCATGAGTTACTATAACCAATGTCTGATTGTTTTTTCTTGCCAGACCAATAATAAGATTCATTATCTCCACAGTAGTCTTAGAATCAAGATTTCCTGTAGGCTCGTCAGCAAAAACTATTTCAGGATTTCCTACAAATGCTCTGGCAATACCAACCCTCTGCTGCTGTCCACCGCTCATCTGATTGGGTTTATGTTTCAGGTGAGTTCCCAATCCTACTTGCTCCAGCAATTCCTTTGCTCTTTTGTTCCTTGCTTTTCTTCCAACTCCTCTGAATACCAAAGGCAGACTCACATTTTCAAGAGCGGTGAGAGCAGGCAACAAATTGTATGATTGAAAGACAAATCCGATATATTTCTGGCGAAACTTAGCCAGACCGTTTTCACTCATTCTTTCAATATTCTTTCCTTTGATAATAATGCTTCCTTTTGTCGGCCTCTCTAGACCTGCCATGAGATTCAAAAGTGTCGACTTGCCCGAACCTGATGTGCCTAATATGCAGCAAATCTGACCTTTAGGTATTTCCAGATTGATATTATCCAATGCTACAACTTTCTCTGTACCGATTCTATATATTTTGCTTACATCGATAAGTTTAATTATTGGTTCTATATGATCACCCCCATTATTATATAGACGAAAATAAAATGGAAAAAGATTCGTAAATTTAAAAGCCCAGAAAAAATCTGGGCTTTTACTTAAAGGACTACCTTTCCCAATATTTCTTTTTCTAATCTTACTACATCTTCTTCTATCTGTCTAACTTCTTTCTGGGTTTTTTCTACGAATTCGGCATCTTTTATAGAACCTAAATTAATCTTTACATTGTATAGAGCTGAAAGTGTTGCCGTTCTCGCCATCATTGCCGCTACAGCTCCATCGGTAACGGCATTTTTGTTTCCTTTTACCACTACTTTTTCAATGATATCCATTATTTTTAACGCAGTTCTTGCTACTTCTAGAGGAACCAATGCTGCATTTTTCAAGGCTTCTTGTATTTTATTCTTTCTGATTTCCTTCTCTTCTTCAGTTTCCTTGGGAAGTTTGAATGCATCCATTACCTGATTAAAAGCATCTGAATCCTTATCGATGTATTCAATGAATAAATCTTTATATTTTTCTGCTTCCTTAGCTATCACGGTCATTTCTTCTTCCAGTTCTTCATAGCCTTTCTTGCCAATTGTTAGATTAGCCACCATTGCAGTAAGTGCAGCAGCAAGTCCAGCGCTTAAAGCCGCAACACTTCCTCCTCCAGGCACAGGGGAGTTTGATGCTGTTTCTTTCAGGAATTCTTTCAGATTTTTATCTGCTAGCATATTTTCCCTCCTAAGTTTTTATCAAATACTATTTTACCATTTTTTATTACTTTTTCCACAGTGCTAACTCCAATATGGTAAGGTATAAACTTGTATGAAGGGAATTCCAGTATCAATATATCTCCCTTTTTTCCTGGGTCTAAGCTTCCTATCTCATCAGCTCTATCCAATGCAGCAGCTGCATTAATAGTAATAGCTGTAATGGCTTCTTCAATTCTAATATTCATCTGTAGCGTTGCTAAGGCTATCACCAAAGAAATATTTTCAGTAAAACAGCTTCCTGGATTAAAGTCTGACGCTAAGGCAACAGCGCATCCATTGTCTATCATCTTACGTCCTGGCGCGAAACTTTCTCTGAGGCTGAATGCGGTACATGGAAGAAGTGTGGCTACTACACCTGATTTTGCCATATCTTCAATACCTTTATCTGATACCTGCAGTAGGTGGTCAGCAGATACTGCACCTAATTCTGCCGCAAGTTCCGCACCACCAAACTGGACTATCTCGTCTGCATGAAGTTTTATTTTAAAGCCTAATTCCTTGGCTTTTTCCTGTATCCTCCTTGTCTGCTCAATAGAAAATACATTTTTTTCACAGAAAACATCTGAAAACTCAGCTAGATTCTGTTTTGCAATTTCCGGCATTACCTTTTCAATCATAAACTCAACATAATCGTCAGTTCTACCCTTATACTCTACCGGAGTAGCATGAGCCCCCATAAAAGTTTTTACGATATCCAAAGGATGTATCTTGTTGAGTTCATCCATAACCTTAAGCTGCTTTATTTCTGTTTCCAGATCCAATCCATAGCCGCTTTTTCCTTCTACAGTTGTAACACCAAAAGACAACATTGAGTCCAAACGTTTCAATCCAGTTTCCATAAGTTCTTCAAAGGAAGCTTCTCTGGTAGCCTTTACAGTATTTACTATGCCTCCGCCCCTCTGCATAATATCCATATAGCTGTCGCCTCTGAGTCTCCATGAAAACTCTTCAGCTCTGTATCCTCCGAAGACAAAGTGTGTATGAGAATCTACAAATCCCGGAAGCACAGCTTTATTTGATGCATCTATAGCTTGAAAGTCCTTCTCATCATACTTTTTCAGTATATCCTCGGTTTTTCCAACGGCTTTTATTATACCGTCCTCAACGACCACGGCACCGTCTTCTATGATATGGAGTTCTGACATCTCCTTACCATGCTTTGCCTTAAATCCGCTGCAGGTAACAAGCTCTGCAGCGTTTTTTATCATAAGTTTGTTATTCATCATAAATCTACCTCTTAATCTTTGCAAATGCTCTTTCTACGGTATCCTTTATCAAATCTTCCTTTGGTATAAACGGTAAGGTAATATGGTCTGCTCCTTTTTGTGTTAAGTTGTATTCTATGGATGTTGTTATGGAGTTTTCATTTCTTGCCCAAGCTCTTCTCGCCACTCCTCCCATAACATCCCAAAGCATAGCATCTTTAATAATTTCGTCTACTCTTTCGCTACCATCCAGCACCAGACCAAAACCACCGTTTATTGATTTACCTATTCCAACACCACCGCCATTGTGCAAAGCAACAAGGCTCATTCCTCTTGCAGCATTACCGGCAAAGCATTGAACTGCCATATCAGCCATGATATTGCTTCCGTCTTTAATATTTGCTGTTTCTCTGAATGGAGAATCGGTACCGCTTACATCATGATGGTCACGACCAAGCATTACAGGACCTATTTCACCGTTTCTTACCATTTCATTGAATTTAAGCGCTATCTTTGTTCTGCCCCAAGCATCCTGGTATAGTATTCTTGCCTGAGTTCCTACAACTAAATTATTCTTTTCTGCATCTCTAATCCATACCCAGTTATCCCTATCCTGAGGTCTTCTGTTGGGATCTATGCATTCCATGGCTGCGCGGTCTGTCTTTATTAAATCTTCATGTTTACCGCTTAAGCATACCCATCTGAAAGGACCATAACCGTAGTCAAAGAGTTCAGGTCCCATTATATCTTCTACATAAGATGGGAATATGAATCCGTCTTTTTCATCCATTCCGTTTTTCGCAATCTCCTTGACTCCTGCGTCGTAAACAGCTTTCATAAATGAATTACCGTAATCAAAGAAATATGTTCCTCTATTTACAAGCTCTCTAATAAGTTCAAAGTGATGTCTCAAACTCTTATCTACAAGCTTGCAGAATGTCTCTCTATCTTCTTTTAACATCCTGGTTCTTTCTTCGAAAGTAAGTCCTTGCGGACAATAACCGCCTTCATATACTGCATGGCAGGATGTCTGGTCTGAGAGTAGATCAATATGAATATCGTTTTTCACTGCATATTCAAGCAAATCTACTACATTTCCGTAATAAGCTATAGACATAGGTTCTTTCTTCTTCATATACTCATGGGCAATTCTAAATGCCTCTTCGAGATTATCTGTCACCTTGCTTACCCATCCTTGTTTGTATCTTGTCTCTATCCTTGAATAATCAACTTCTGCAATTATTCCAACGCCATTTGCTATTTCTACAGCCTTAGGCTGAGCTCCGCTCATGCCACCCAATCCTGAGCTAACAAATAGATATCCTCTAAGGTCTCCATCATGGCCTATGCCAAGTTTCTTTCTTCCTGCATTGAGAATAGTATTAAATGTACCATGAACTATACCCTGAGGTCCTATATACATCCATCCTCCAGCAGTCATCTGTCCGTAGTTTGCTACACCCATCTGCATTGCATAATGCCAATCTTTATAATTGTCAAACATACCTACCATCAGGGCATTGGTTATTATAACCCTTGGAGCATTTGGTTTTGAATGGAATAATCCTAATGGATGACCTGATTCAACAACTAAAGTCTGATGATCAGTCATTACTTCCAGATATTTCTTTATAAGTCTGTACTGCATCCAGTTCTGACATACCTGGCCTGTTTCACCGTAAGTAACCAATTCATAAGGATACAAAGCAACTTCAAAATCCAGATTATTGTCTATCATAACCTGGAAAGCCTTACCTTCTATACAGTTGCCTTTATATTCATCTATGGGTTTACCGTAAATCCTTCCTGCTGGCCTGAAGCGATAACCGTAAATTCTTCCTCTTGTAACCAATTCTTCCATGAATTCAGGTGCAAGTACTTCATGTAATTCTTCCGGAATGTATCGGAGTGCGTTTTTCAATGCAATTTCAGCTTGTTTTTGAGTTAGTGTGAAACCACGATTAGGTGCCCTTCTTATGCCCTCTACAAAAGGAGGCATTTCAGG
>DUSG01000286.1 GCA_012842725.1 Clostridiales bacterium | reverse complement strand
TAAGTTTGACCCCCGTGTGTTTTTGTTTTAGCAATTCAAAACTACCACAAATGGTCTGCTTATGCTTTAATTTTGCCAATCTATTGGTAATACAATTTTTTACTTTTTAGTGCACAACACTAATAAATAAATGAATTTTACAGTATTGGAGAATGAAATTTAACCAATACCGGTACATATTTTCAAGAGGATTCAGGTTTATAAGCAATTGCATATTTTACATAATGCGGATATAGGTTTGGAACTTGGCTTGATGTGATTTGGATGGAGAAAAGTATCGTCACTCAAGAGAACTGTTACTCTCAAGGCTTTTGATTCCTTGAATTGTATATGTTAATGTTTCAATGTAAGGGCATTCAGAAAGGACAAGGAAAACTTAAAGAATGATTAACGGTTACCAGCTTTTCTTTCACAAGAAGTATAATATTATTAATGTACATACAAAGGAGGTTTTGAATTTGTTGAAGAAGAATGAAACTGCATTATTAGTTATTGATATGCAGTATGGCGGTGGTGCTCCCGACGGTTCCCCTTGTTAAGATGCTGAATGTGGATGTGACGAAGCAGGAGGATATAGTAACTCCGATAATAAAACTGAAGGACTACTTTAATGAAAACGGTATGCTGGTGGTCAATATAAAGACCGAATATGAAGAGGACTTCAGTGACTGGAAGATGCTTGCGGAAAGGTTCGAAGTAAAAAAATATCGCCATTTTATAAAAGGCACACGGGATGCAGAGATTATTCCTCCATTGGCTCCCAGAGAAGGTGAACTTCTGGTGGTAAAGAACAGATGGAATGCATTTTTTGGAACGAATCTGGATGAAATACTTAAAGAGAGAAATATAAAGAACCTGGTATTGGTTGGAGCTGCCACAGATGTATGTGTATTTGAGACCTGCAGCTATGCATTCTCTTTAAATTACAACTGCATCGTGCCGATTGAAACAACAGCCTCTTTCAATGCTGAAAGAAAGAAGATGGGACTTGAGATGCTGAGCTTTGGAAGAAGCCAGGTAGTCAGCGTAGAGGATTTATATAAGATGTTTGAATAAAATATAATTAAAAGGCCAATTAAGGGCCTTTTAATACACATAAACATTTACCGGTTCTCAAATTTTATATTAATTTGAATGGCTAAAAGATTCATTGAGAGTTAATCATCATCAGTATAATTGAGCAAAACATTATCTATAATTTTGCTTCACTTTTTTATTTTATTCTTATTGGAGGTTGTATAAATCATGTGGGATATGATATGGCCAATTCTGGTTGTTGTTACATCAAATACAATTTATCACATAAGTACAAAATCAACACCGGCAAATATCAATTCATTTGCTTCTCTTTCAATTACTTATTTAATTGCTATGATTTGTTCTGTAATTGCATATTTAGTCACCAGTGATAATAAGAATCTTTTGCTTGAACTATCAAAAGCAAATTGGACCGCCTTTGCTTTAGGAATTGCGATTATAGGCTTGGAGTTTGGGAATATATGTGTTTATCGTGCTGGATGGAAGATAGGCACAGCAAATTTATTTGCAAGTGTAACCTTGACCTGTGTTTTGTTAATTGTTGGATTTCTCTTATACAAGGAAATGCTTAATTTACGGCAATTACTAGGGATGGCAGTTTGCATCGTTGGTCTTATTCTGATTGCGAAATAAAGTCTTATGAAAAACTGATTGATTCCAATAACTATTTTTATTTAGGAGACGAACTTTATGATATGCCCTTACTGTGGTAAAAAGATGAGATACGGTATATAAATATGCTTTTGAGGAACTGCAAGCTGATGAAATTCATGCTTTTGCTTGGGCAAATAACAATAATTCATGCAAGTCTATGGAGAGTTTTGAGTATGAAAAATCCAATTCCAGAGTGGTATAAGAGTAGGTTAATGTGCCATGAAGAAAATAGATAAAAATT
>DUSG01000285.1 GCA_012842725.1 Clostridiales bacterium | reverse complement strand
TATTAAAATAAATATTATGGGCTATAATTTCAAATACGGAGTAATGTGCCTTTTTTATTGCACATGTTATTCTAACTTTAATCTGATGAACATGTCTGAATAATTAGTTTTATAAGCAAATTTTAAAATTGATAACTTCGTTATTTATATTAATACTTTCTCAGGCTTAAATATATTGTTCTACTCTGCCTTCGAAAAACATCATTAGTTGATTTAATATCAAATCCCAGTTTTTATATCTCTGGGTCCATTTTTTTTATTGCATTCTGACTTGCCAGATACAATATTTTCTCAAGTACCTGATCTGATGGAAACATATTCTTAGCCTTTGTTTTTGTATTTCAGCTCCTGGATATGCCGCTTCTATAGCTTCTTTTATACCTGTAAGCCCGTCAACATAGAATATTAATACATCTCTTACTCCTCTTCCAGCATCTCCTGAATTGCATCCTTAAACATATCTTTAAGATATGAATAAAGATCACCGGCTGTTTTTAAATTCTCTTTCTTTATCATTTCTCTCAATACTTCTTTTGGTAATGTTGACATAAAAATGTTCCTTTCTGGTTTTAATATTATTTAGATTCTTGCCAGAAAAGAGCATTGTTTTTCACAAAAACACAGATTTTTTTACATTGCCGCCTAAGCTGGTCTCCATGCCAGCTTTACGGCTTTTTCAGTTCGTTCTTCGCTAAGAACTGCTGGCAAAGCTCACAATATATCTTCAGCACATACCTAATATACCAAGTTACTTCAACCACCTATAGGAAACCTAATGGATATATAATATCGCATAAGTTATTAACTTTGGTGACTCTAGTGCTCATCTAAAAGAGAATTCTTACAGCGCAAAACGGGCATCCATGCCCTAAGCTTCGCATTTTGCGCCTAGCGCGGCCTCCTTGCCGCGCTTACGAATTCTCTATTTAGATTTCGCAAAGAGTCATTAGCAAAGTTAATATAAATGCTCTATTATATATCCATTAGGTTTTACTGAGTAGAATGAAGTTACAGAATATACATCTAAAATATGGATATTATTGGTAATGTTGATTAGAGCATTTTCTTAAACATAAATTGTATCTTAGAAAACTGAAGTAACTAAAGAATAAGCATATGTGCAAGTGAAAAAGATGAACTGCACATATGCTTATTCTATTCTTCTATAGTAACTAAGCACATATAAAACCCGTGTTTTCAGTGTTTTTCGTGGTTTCAAAATGAAACCCAAAAGTAATACCCCAGGCAACACAACCTATTCTTCATCCGCTGCGGTATCAATAACCTCCACAGTCTCATAATCATCCAAAGATACCGCCGATTCAGCAAGAGGAAGGGCTTCCACATCCCTCAGCTTTGCTTCGATGGTTCTGGTCTTCTTTGTGGCTTCTTCTATGGTTTTGCTGGCTTCCTGCAGCTTCTTGTTGGTCTTGTCCAGTATATTCCCGAATTTCATGAATTCGGTTTTAACTGTTCCAAGAAGATTCCATACCTGCGAAGACCTCTTTTCGATGGCCAAAGTCTTAAAGCCCATGGATAGGCTGTTCAGAAAAGCTGCCATAGTCGAAGGTCCTGCTATATTTATTCTGTACTTTTCCTGAATGTGCTCCATAAGTCCCGGCCTCTTGACAACCTCTGCATATAGGCTTTCTATAGGTAAAAACATTATGGCAAAATCTGTTGTAACAGGAGGGTTTATGTATTTTTCGCTTATTCTTTTTGCTTCTGTCTTTATGCTGTTTTCAAACTGTTTTGATGCTTCTTCCATTGCTTTGGTATCTCCCTTTTCTGATGCCTCCACCAGCCTATGAAAATCTTCCTGCGGAAACTTGGCATCTATGGGAAGGAGCACTTCTTCTCCTTCTCCTCCTTTGCCCGGAAGCCTTATGGCAAATTCCACCCTCTCCGCGCTGTTCTTCTTTGTAGGAATATTGGAATGGTACTGGTCCGGCGTAAGTATCTGTTCCAGTATGTTGCCCAACTGAATTTCTCCCCATATTCCCCTTGTCTTGACATTTGTAAGTACTTTTTTCAGGTCACCTACTCCGGAAGCCAGAGTCTGCATTTCACCCAGCCCCTTGTGTACCTGCTCCAGCCTTTCACTGACAAGTCTGAAGGAATCTCCCAGCCTTTTTTCCAAGGTATCGCTGAGTTTTTCATCCACGGTAAGCCTCATGGCCTCCAGCTTTTCACTGTTTTCCCTCATAATATTGTTTAATTTGGACTCCAGTTCCTTTCTCATGGCTTCCAGTTTTTCCTCATTGGTTTCCACCAATCTTGCCATACGGTTTTCAATGGAATCTGACTGCATGTGCTGAAGTTTCGACATTTCATTTATCCGTGAAATCAGAGAATCGGTAAGCCCTTTTATGGAATTGGACAGTTCAGCCCTGCTTAGGCTCATCTCATCTCTCAAGGTCTTCTCCGTTTTATCCAGAAGTTTTTCCAGATATTCAATTCTCTTTTCTGAAGCCGCTATTCTCTCTTTAAGCTTTTCATCTCTCTTGGCAGCACTGCTTCTTTCAATAAGAATGAACAAAAATATCAGGAGGCTTATGATAAAAGCTCCTATTTGAAAAATACTGTCCATAAATTCACCTCATTTAAACTACTACAACTTTTGCCGTACTTCCGGTCATGCCTTGTGTTACTTCTATTCTGGCTCTTATTCTTTCTTTCAGCTCTCCCACGTGGGATATGACTCCTACCAGTTTGCCTGATTTCTGCAGATCCAGCAGGCATTGTATTGATTTTTCCAAGGATTCTTCGTCCAGACTGCCAAAGCCTTCATCTATAAAAATGGTATCCAAACTGATTCCGCCGGCATAGGCCTGGGCTACATCGGAAAGCCCCAAAGCCAAGGACAGGGATGCTTTGAAACTTTCTCCTCCTGATATAACCTTAACATGTCTCGGCATTCCGGTATAATAGTCGAAAACTTCTATTTCCAGGCCCTGCTGGGCATTTCCCTTCTGCTTTTCCCTAATCCTAGAAAGTTCAAATCTTCCGTCTGTCATCTTCAAGAGCCTTTCATTGGCAGCTTCTATGATATCGTCAAAATATGCCGCCAGGACATATCTTTCAAAGCTAAGCCTTTCTCTGTTATTGCCTTTTGCCATGTTTGCCAGATGGCCAATCTTTCTGTATTCTTCCTCTTTTTCTTTCTTCTCCTCACCGACAGCATTTATGCTGTTTAGCAGTGCTTTGTTGTGGGTTAGTCTAGCGAAATTCTCCTTAATGTTTTTCTCTATATCCGATTTTCTTGTTTTGCATAATTCTATGCTGTTCTCTATCTTTTCTATATCAACAACTTCAAGGCCTTCCACATCTTTTCTGGCTTTAGCAAGGCCAGTTTCTGCGGTTTTTAAGTCTTCCTTGTATTTGTTTATCTGATTTTCAAGTTCCGTTACAGCTTCTTCTTCCATTTTGTTTGCAGCATATTCCTCCACATTTGCAAAACCTATGTTCAATATGGCATCACTGAATTTCTGAGAAGCCTCTTTGTATTCCTCTTTTGCACTTTCAAGCCTCTTTTCTCTGAAGTCCTTGTTTGCTTCCTCCCTTGCCTTTGCCACTTCAGCCTGCCTGAAACTTTCTCTGGCTTCATTTAAGGCCTTTTCCATCTTGGCATATTCTTCTTCCCAACGGTTTATTTCCTCTATGAGAAAGCTTTCTTCCTTTATTCCAAAAGTCAAGTCTTTTTCCATCTTCTCCAGCAAAGCTTTATTGCCTTGAACCTTCGCAAAACTTTCCCTGTATTCCTTCTCCAGAGCTATTGCTGCATTTTCTTTATCCTCCAAATCCTTTTCTTTCTTACCTAAAAGTTCCTGAAGCTGTTCTTTTTTCTTGCTCTTTTCCTCGTAATCCTTTAGTTTTACTTTCTTGCCGGATATCTCATTTTCAAAAATTGATATAATGTCTTTAATATCCTTTCCTTCTTCAATTACATCCGATAAATCATTTTTTAATTTCTCTACATTTTCCTTCTGGGCATCCCCCTTAGCCCTGATTTGGGCTAATTCATCAGATGCATTTCTGAGCTCTTCAGTGATTTGGTCAAATTGGGCTTTCTTGTTTTTCAATTCTTCTTCCGTCGGCATGCCTGAAAGCTCTTTGGCCGGGCTTGGATGATGCGTGGAACCGCACACAGGGCATGGGCTGTTTTCCTTAAGCCCTTTAGCCAGCAATCCGGCCTG
>DUSG01000284.1 GCA_012842725.1 Clostridiales bacterium | reverse complement strand
TTTATAAAATCCCTGCTATTCACATAATTCTCAAGTACATTAAGTGATTCCTCATTCTCTTTTAAAACCCTGATGTTTTCTTTTATATCAATAATTTCTTTTAATCTATCGTCCTCATTAAATGAAATAAAGTATTTCTCTAATAATTCTACTTCATTAGTTAGATTTCTTATTTTTATATTATTTAATAAACCATAAAAAATGATCCCAATAATGCAAATAACTAAAAAACAATAAAAAATATTATGTTTTTTCAATACATTTTTATTTTTTTTAATATAATATGAGAAAAAATTTATGTCTTCCATAAAATATTACACCCCGTCATTTCTAATTAGTAAACCTAAACAATTTATGTATTTGTTTATATCAACAAGAGTATTCAATTTTTCTATTCTATTCAGTATCATCGTAGGTATTCCAAAATAATCAAAAAACAACTTATCTATTTCATTAATCTTTGATAAACCTCCATATAAAATGATATAATCTATTCCACAACCAATATCATTAGATAAAAAGAATTTAAACATTCTGTCTATTCTATTTAAAATACTTTCTAAACTTGTTCTTATATTATTTATGTTTCCATTGTAAAAAGAAAATTTATCGCATAAATTGCCTATATCTTCACTTTCTGATGATTTTTCTATAGTAAGCTCTTTAGTTTTGCTGCTAATTTTAATATCCTCCATATCAATAACCCTATTTATTTTCATTATTCCTTCTTTTATAATTGTTACATTTGTACTATCATGTCCTAAATCAATAGCAGCAATTGTTTTATCTTCAATTTTTATCTTTCCATTTATACCATTAGAAAAGCAAAACAATTTCCAAATACAGTTAGGTTGATAGTCCAATACTACCGGTCTAAGCCCTATATCTCTTACAAAATTATAATGCATGTCCACCATATCCGCAGGTGCTGCTATAACTGATATATTTAGCTTTTCTTTACCTTCTTCAATAAATTTATTGATTATTCTATGCTGTATAACATACTTGCTATAATCCATCGGCAAATATTCAGCTAACTGATACTTTAGTAAACCATCAATATCCTTTTTTTCTATAACTGGAATGGTTATCTCCCTAGTAATAATATCAGTACTTTTTATACTTAGATAGCAAATACCTGATTTAACATTATTCATTACAAATTCATTTGTTACTTTATTTACAAGTACATTATTATATTTTATATAACCGTTCATGTAAGCAGAATCCGGAGTTTTAAAACTGAAAGCTTTATCAATTATTAATTGATCTTTCTTTTTACAGCCTATAACAACTTTAGTTTCAAAAGAACCTATATCTATTGAAATAACATTATTTTTTAATAAAGAAATAAAACTCAAGATTAGTCCCTCCATTAGCTACAAACAACTATGTCTATCTTTTAAACAGATGTTCTATTATGTTTACATAAATTTATTTATGTAAAGTTTTATTATCGATTCTCCCCATAAAAGAGATATGATAAATGATATGTTAATAAATGGGCCAAAAGGGATGGTATCTTTTCTTTCTTTTTTCCTTGATAAGAGTAAAAACAATGAAATAATAGCACCAATTATAAAAGATAATATTATATTTAATATGATCTTTTTTAAACCTAGTATAAATCCAAGTATTGCAATAAGCTTTATGTCTCCGCCTCCCATACCTCCGTTAGATATCAAAGCTATTATTGTAAAGGATAATCCTGCTGCGAAGAAACCAATTATACCATCCAACGAGATTGCAGGAGTTCCATATATAATAAAATCAATAATTTTATATAGAACTATAGTAATAATCATTATAAACAATAAATAATTCGGTATAATCTGATGAAAATAATCTATGATGCTTATTACAATTAATATACTTATAATTAAACTAAAATATATAAATTTCAATGATAATCCAAAATAGTGAAATAATACTAAATAGGTAAGTCCATTTATGAATTCAACCATGAGATATAGAAGAGAGATTTGCTTGCCGAAATATCTACATTTTCTTTTATGAAATATATAACTAAATATAGATGTTAGATTATACAATTTCAAAGGATTACTGCAGTGAATACAATATAACTCAGAAAATTGAATAGATTCTTTTCTAAGTATTTTATAAATATGCTTATTAAGAAAAGAACCAATCATTATTCCTAATATGAATATCAGTATGTACATCTACAACCCCCTTCAAAACCTAGAACAATTTATAAATCTTATATCTTTATAAATGATATATGTTATTCAGTTACCTATCTATTTACTCCCAAGCTATTGGTAATTTTTCATCATTTAATACTTTACCTCCTACTTTTTTACCATTACTATTTACTACAGCTGTCCATAGTCCATTTTCTTTTTTTATACTGTATTTAGCATTCTTAGGTCCTGCAGGTATTATTTGCAGGGTATTTCCTTCTAAAATACTTATATCAGCATCATCGGGTATAGAACCATTTTGTATTTCATACAAAGTTATAGCAGTTTCTATTGTCTTAAGATTAACCTCTACTGCAGATCTTTCTGCAGTTATTCTCGTATCAATAAACTTTGGTACAGCTAT
>DUSG01000050.1 GCA_012842725.1 Clostridiales bacterium | reverse complement strand
TGTGCTGTCGGACGGTCAAAAAATATTGTAAATGCAGCTTTGTCTGATGAATTGTGGCATGAAATATCATTGGACGCGGAAGAGAATCATTTAGAAAAACCTTTCAGTAAAGAAAAAGTTTTAGATTGCTTAGTGGATACTCTTTGGTTGATTAGCACAGTTAAAGACGAAAAAAGGTTAACAAATGCTCACTGTATAAGAAACCAAATGGAAACGATTTTATTGGGACAACCGATAAAAGAGTTTGAGGATATTAAGTCATATATCGAAAAAGTAAAAGAAATTGATCCAGTGTTGTGCGATAAAATTTATGGTATGTATCGAATAAAGAAGCCCATAGAAGAAAGGCTGATCAATGTAGGAAATAGAATCAGTAATATCTATTTGATAGAGATGCAGAAAGGATACCTGTTGATAGATACGGGATATGGAGAGCAATTTGAGAAATTCGAGGAGTCGTTGAAAAAGAAACAAATTGCGCCGGAAGACATTGAATATATATTTATTACTCACGTTCATGATGATCATGTAGGTTTTCTGAATCAATTGCTGGAAAAAACCAACGCGAAGGTTATCCTCCATCCTGAATCAGTTGAGAGACTGAAGAAAGGACAAAACTCTTTCCAAGGAGGTTGCAGCAGCAAACTGGCATGGATTTTTTATCAGACAATGAAGCTATTTGGTAAAGGGGAACATCTTTTTCAACCGGTGAATTCTCCTGATCGTTACATTCTTGTAACAGAAGAGACAAAGACGGATATTGAAAAAATGCTTTCAGCAAAGATAATTGAACTTCCTGGCCATACCAAGGATTCCATTGGTCTTTTGTTTGACAATAAGGCGCTGTTTTGCGGTGATGCAGTTATGAATGGTGTACCCAGCACGAATAATGTCATTATCTGGATAGAGGATTTGGAAGAGTACAAAAATTCTTGGAAAAAAATGATTAACCTTGACTTTCAAAAAGTATATCCTTCCCACGGTATGCCTTTTAAGAAGGATAAACTTATCAAACATATGAAGAAACTTAATAAAATACGTATTTATTCAATGAAGTCTGCATAAAAACGATTATGTTAAAAATACGATTAACGATGTACTCGACATTAAATTATGAAATATTTATTATTATATTAGGAATTATACTTAACATATTCGAGCTTTGATGTGTATGAAACTGATTTTGTTACAAGGTTTTCAATTGATTCGGAAAGCAAAAAGTGAAAACAGGAGGAAAACAATGAAAATTCCAAAGAAAGATGCATTAATATGGTTTGACTATTTTGCGCAGTTGCCTGAGGATGAGGAATTAAGCCCAAAACATATGGAAATTGTATATTCTACTTTTGCCCAGATTGAAGCAGTGATAGAGGCCAGAAATGAAAAGCTGATGTCGGAAATCAAAGGGTTGAAAACCTTGGATAATAGGACATTTTTTGTAGGAAATAAGGACAAGTTTCCAAAAGGATGCCGTTCTTGTCTTTTGGGAACCGGTCTGGGTGCAATAAGGAAAACTAACAAATGCAATTTGGAGTGCAAGTTCTGTTATAACTATGGAGAATTGGATTCCATACCACCTGTTGGAGAGGGAATGTGGGAAATCGGAGGGACCAGATTTTACGAGAAGGATATTGACTTGCTCCTTTCCATCTATAATAAACCAACTGGTGTTTCCTATGTTTACTTAGAGCCATTCATGGAAATTGAAAAATATTATCCTGTTATAAAGAAATTCAGTAATGCAAATATTCATCAACACCTATATACAAATGGTATTTTGGCTACTGAAGAAAACTTGAAGGCTTTGGCTGAAGCCGGACTTGACGAGATAAGATTCAACCTGGCTGCAACCAACTGCTCGGATAAAGTTATTGAAAAAATCGGAATTGCTAAGCAATATATTAAGAGTGTGGGAATTGAGTCACCGATGACTCCTGAATTTTTCGAAACCTTCTTAAAGAAAAAGAAAGTCATCTTAGATACAAAGCTGGATTTTATCAATTGTGCAGAATTACATCTGAATGAAAATAACATCTACAATTATTATGGGGAGAACATGTATATCTATAGACTTGGATATATATCTCCCATTTGGAGCAGAGAATTAACCTTGAAGCTAATGAAAGTAGCGGATGAAGAGAACTGGGATTTAGCGGTTCATGATTGTTCAAATCGAACAAAGTTTGCCAGAGGTTTGAATCTGAGAAGCAAAGAGGGTGGATGGTTCGGAGCCAGCGACTATGGTTGCGAGTTTTCAAGGATACCGTTTGATGTATTTTTGCCGATATTGAGCGATGACAGTTTTAACTTTTTGAGTGAAGAAGAACTTCCCGATGATTATAAACCGGAAATGATAACTATTTAATCAACTAACTATAAGATTATTTAAACCAATACTCCTGATCTCACGGATCATATGGTGTGTTTTGAAAGGGCTATTAGGGATTACCTGAAGAAATATAAAAAATAAAAGTTGAGGTGTAACTTATGAATGAAGTGGATAAGTATATTCAAAGTTTTCCGGAAGAAGTACAGGAAAGGCTAACAGCAATCAGAAACATAATTCTTGAATTAGCTCCACAGGCTACAGAAAGAATATGCATGAGAATGCCTACATATGACTTAAACGGAAAATGGTTGGTTCATTTTGC
>DUSG01000283.1 GCA_012842725.1 Clostridiales bacterium | reverse complement strand
TACAATACAAGGCCTAAATCTTTGTGTGTCCAAAATTCCAGTTTCACGAGCCAGACTTTGCATAAAGGCATCTCGGAAAAGGGAATGTTTGCTGTCTGTGGCTGAAGTTCTCAACAAAATCTTTGAACATTTTATTTCTATTTTGTCACTAAAAATATTATAGGTAAAATAAGGATTATCATCATAATTTTCCCTTGCATATAATGCCAGAGATTTCAATGCATTACTCCTTGAATATCCCCCATGAATCCTAATGCCAATATTTTGGACCAAACTCCTTCTACCATCAGTTTCAAACAGCTCTATACTGGCTTCTCTTTCCCAGAGCTTACCTCTTTGATTATAGTTAGCCGGTGCTGCTCCAGTTACCACGGTGTCTGGATTATTCTCTCTCCAACGCTCAAACACTCTGCCTGGAATATAAATTCCTTTTCTATAATCAAATAGATTATCCGGATCTGTCACCAATGATATAACTGGAACATTGTAGCTATTTAACATACTTTCACTTACAGAATAACTGTTAGTCATAACTTCACTTTTGGGATAACCCTCTTTATATGTTCTGGCTCTTATTACTGTAGCTCTCTCATCATTTGGTAGAATAGATATAGGTTCAGTATATAAGTACGATTGTTCTGTAGGAACAGAACCATCCAAGGTATAATATATCTTGGCATCAGCTTCGTTTGAGCTTAAAGTTAATCTAAACCCCTTTTTATAAAAACCACCTTCATGGGAAAAGTGAGGTTTATCCAGCCTTTTGGTGTTAGGTCCATTAGCTAAAACTTCGCTTTTGTTAGGTTCACCAGGTGTTCCTTCATCAAATCCATAGAAATCAGGGCTTCCATCCGGAAGCCTGCCATAAGAAATATTCTCTCCCATAGGCTCAAGCAGAAAGATTTCCTTCCATCTCTTATCAGGAGATGTAAGAATTATATACCTATCCTTGTTATTCAGAGTGAAATTGGTATGAAGATCATCTTCAGGGTCTATTTTGTTTTTCCCCGATGCCCATATAATGCTAAAGGATTTAGGCTCTAATGTTATATCAGGAAATACCCAATAAAAAGGCTCCTTTGCATTTTTTGAAAGACCAAATCCTCCCAGAATTATAGGTGTATCTCCTTTATTATATATCTCAATCCAATCTTCAAAATCTCCATCATCATCCCTTATACTATTTCTGTTATTTACCATAACCTCATTTATCACCAATTTGTATTCCATAATTGCATTCACGGTGTATCTATTCAGTATATTTCTTCTGTAACCTAAGTATAATGAAACACCTATACATAGCACAACAAACATGATTCTATATATCATTAATCTTTTCATAACCATCACCTGACCGGAAATGATTACCCGCTGATTTCACCGTTATATGAAACGATATGTACCTCTTCAATACCTTCAATGCTGTAGAAAGACTTTATCAATCTGTCTGTGCTTATTGATTTGAGAGTGATCTCATATGTAGCTTCTTGAAAAGTACTCCTCGTTGTCTTCAACCTGAACTTATATGGAATTTTATATTCTTTTAGTATATTTGTTACTGAATCCGATTCAATATCACTGCCTTTAAGCACAAGCAAATAGGAGTAATTATTATATATAACCCTGTTAAAAAGGAGAAGCAGTACTGAAATAATAAGGCTGCCAGCTATAGCTATAAGGTATTCGCCCGTGCCAGCTGCCAACCCTACGGCTATTGCCCAGAACAAGAAAGCAATATCCCTAGGTTCTTTTATGGCAGTACGAAACCTGATTATGGAAAGAGAACCTACCAGTCCCAGAGACAATGCCATATTACTGCCTATGGTCATCATAACTGTGGCAGTTATGATACAGACCATCACTAATGTTACATTGAAGCTCTGTGAATAAATAACTCCTGAAAAGCTTCTTCTATATATAAAATATATAAATAAGGCCAACAATGTTGTGGTTATCAAATTAAACACTATATTTTCAACTGTATATGCATCTGTTCCTCCTAATATATTAAATATCCATTCATTAGTAAGCAGTCTGTCTATTAGCCTATTCATTATCTCTCCTCCTTTTATCCTGATAAGCTTCTTCCTATGCAATATTTACTTATCTCAGATCTTTGTACTTCCAGTTGAGATAATGCTTTTTGCAAGAAAAATGGAAGCATATTATCATACTTTATTTCCAATACGAAAATTTGATCATTAAAGGTTGGTATCATAGGTGCATTTTTATAAAAAAAATAAAAATAATTGGATGTAGTCCTCAAGTTCTTGTCAATAGTAACTCTAATATTCTGAAAGGAATACATATATGCCTCTCTTTCATAATCAATGACAATTACAGGTCGGTATATTTCTTGATGCATAAATGCAAACACTTTATAGGCGACATTATCGTTATATCTGAGCAATACACTGCTATCTCCTTTAATAAGCCTTTCCGCATCTTTCCTGGTTATGTTTGTAGTCTCTTTAAAAATATAATTATTATATTTATTCTTTATCTCCAGCTTTACAGTTTCTTCAGAAAAATTATATATGCGAAGACGTATTTTTTTTCTTATACTATGTCCTATTACTTTTTCATAATAGTCTTTATTACTCAATGTATCAAAATACAAGCTTCTAACCCAATAGGTACCGGTATCGTCACCATTAGGATCTATCTCCATCATGCTTTTGAATAATTGAGTTAGTTCCACTGCTTGCATTCTGTTTATATAATATTTTATTTCATGTCTAAAAACCCCTGATTTCTCTATCACATTAACCCCTCACAGATTCAAATTCTATAACAATTGTTTGTTCTCATAACCTTATACCATTTTTTATTGTTAAAACAGTACATTATCGCTCCTGCCAAATAGAAATAGACCTTTAAAAACTGAAAAAATGCCAAATCATATATAATAGCAAGGTACAGCGGTATAGCTTTTAAATCAGTTA
>DUSG01000282.1 GCA_012842725.1 Clostridiales bacterium | reverse complement strand
TATTCCCTGAATCCTTCAAAGGGATTAATAATCAATCCCGTCTCTTCATATACCTCCCTTATACAGGTCTCCTCTTCAGTTTCTTCCCCTTCAACATGTCCCTTGGGAAACCCCCAGTGTCTGTCCGGCGAATTGCTTCTATTAGCTAAAAACTCTATATCATTGTTTGTTTTCCTATAAACTATAGCTCCGCATGATTTCTCTAATTTCATAAAAACTCTCCTCAACTTCATGAAATATACATTATTATTTCTATTCAATCATTCAGGAATTAAATTACTCCGCTTTTATTTATATCATACCATAACCATTAAATTATCCTCATACATTTTGAAACAGATATTTTATATCTTTGATTATTTATTGAACCTCTAGGTTCAATATCTTCTTAAATTTTTCTAATGAAGTTGAAGGGTATATACCAAATCTAGGCAGACTATACGGATCATTATCATGGGATATATATCCCGGTTTAATTGTAAAAGCCAACTTGAAACCTAATTCTTTTAAAATATCTATGGTTTGCTCGTTATATTCTCCATACGGATAGGCAAAATACCTGGGAGAACCAAGCCTATATATTGATTTCTGCAAGTCTTCCAAAACTTCATCTTTGCTCTTAGACACTATATATGAAACATTATTATCATCTTTTTTATGAAAAGAATGACTGTGGCTTTCATAATCGAATACATCCCTAGTTGCTGCCATTTGTTCATAGCTTATTCTTTCAAGCTTGTCAGGGTTTATTATCTCTGTGCTTTTCTCTGGAATAGCGGATGTTATAGAAAATACAGTCGCTTTAAATCCATAGTTTTTGAGTATAGGATAGGCCCAAACATAATTACTGAGATAACCATCATCAAATGTTATTAACACGCTTATGTTATTTTTTGATTTATGCAATGGCCTTTTATAATATATAAATTCCTCCAATTCTCTCATGGTAATTGTATTATAATTATTTTCATATAAATACTTCATTTGCTCTTTAAACGCCTCTAATGAAATTACAGCGGAATTGTTTCTATAATTCCTGTTAACCTCATCCGGCAATATATGATGATACATAAGTACTACTACTTTCTGCCCCGCTGTTATACTCGATAATTTTGAAGCTTCATTTGCTTCGGCAAAAACATATGTACATTTCGATAATAACAATAATACGCAAATAATCACACATATTTTTTTACCCATATATAACCTCCGATGCTTTATTAAATGCGCTTAAGTGCTTTATTTAATTTACAGTTCCGTATCAAATTTTATATGCTTGTCCACCCCCTCATCATTCATATATTTTTCTCTTTTTTATCCAAATAATATTTATTACATCATGAATTACATTGTATATATCTTGATATTTCTATCAAATTCTACAAATTTTATAAATATACTTTTATATTATCCTTTTGATGAATAAACTTCAATGTGTAAAATAGTGAGAAAGGCTTCCATTAAAAATTACTTCAATAACAAAGGTAGTCTTTCATGAGATCCATTACGGAAAGCCTATGCTAAGCCTGAGCTATGCTTTTCTTCGGGTTTATAGAGGTGAAGCTGGCGTCATCAGGCGTCAGCCAAAAATGAACAAGGTATTGATAATTTCTCCTGAAAAGTGCAGTAGTGACAAAAGCACCGTTGACAGAAGCCATAGGTGCCTCCAACTCCGGTGGGCATTTCGGACCTGAGCTCAAATATGCAGATTATGATGGAATAATTTTTGAGGGAAAATCAGAAAAACCTGTCTACTTGTTTATCAATGACGATACCGTTGAATTAAGGGATACAACACATCTTTGGGGAAAAACGTATTTGAAACCACGGATATGCTTCTTGAAGAAGCAGGAGAAGATGCAAGGGTTGCCTGCATAGGACCCGCTGGTGAGAAACTGGTACTGTTTGCAGCGGCCATGAATGATAAGCATAGAACAGCAGGAAGATCGGCACTTGGCGCCGTCATGGGTTCAAAGAATCTTAAATCAATTGTGGTGAAAGACTCAAAATCCGTGGAAGTTGCTAAGCCGAAAGAATTCCTGGAAATAT
>DUSG01000281.1 GCA_012842725.1 Clostridiales bacterium | reverse complement strand
TTGTATTGATTGGCCCCACAGGTTCCGGCAAGACTCTACTAGCTCAGACTTTGGCCAAAATGCTTAATGTGCCTTTTGCCATCGCTGACGCAACGTCCTTGACGGAAGCTGGGTATGTAGGCGAAGACGTAGAAAACATATTGCTCAAGCTGATTCAAAACGCGGATTATGATATTGAAAGAGCAGAAAAAGGTATAGTTTACATCGATGAGATAGATAAGATTGCAAGAAAATCTGAAAATCCATCAATAACTAGAGACGTATCAGGTGAAGGTGTACAGCAAGCATTGTTAAAGATACTTGAAGGCACCATAGCCAGTGTTCCTCCCCAAGGTGGAAGGAAACATCCTCACCAGGAGTTTATTCAGATAGATACCACAAATATATTGTTTATCTGCGGCGGTGCCTTTGACGGACTGGAAAAGATAATAATGAACAGAATAGGCAAAAAGTCTATGGGCTTTATTGCTGACATTCAAACAAAAGAGAAAAAGGATGTCGGTGAGATTCTAAAGAAAGTGTTGCCTGAAGACTTACTTAAGTATGGTCTGATACCGGAGTTTGTTGGAAGGCTTCCTATCATAGTGACTCTTAATTCCCTTGATAAAGATGCGTTGATACGTATACTGAAAGAGCCTAAAAATGCTCTGGTGAAGCAGTACAAAAAGCTGTTCGAAATGGACAATGTAGATTTGGAATTTGAAGATGAAGCTCTGGAGGAAATAGCTAGAATGGCTCTGGAAAGAAATACTGGAGCCAGAGGTTTAAGGGCTATTCTGGAAGACATCATGAGAGATGTCATGTTTGAAATTCCCTCCAGGGAAGATGTAGATAAATGCATAATATCTAAAGCAACTATAGTTGAGAAGAAACAACCTGAAATTGTTTATTTGGAACCAGGCACTAAGAAAACACCTAAAAAGCAGGCCAAAAGAAGCGGAAAGCCAAAGAGGGAGACTGCTTCATAAAACAATAATATGATAAAAAACCATCGAAATGCTACATATTCGGTGGTTTTTTCTTTTTAACTGCATCCATGTTGCACTTATGAACTTACTGATTCGGATTTTTGTGTATCAATGAAAGTTACAGTATCAATGTAGAATAAGCATATGTGCAGTTCACAAAGAAATTGATTTTGGTAACTCTATAGCTCATATCCCTAGAAAAATCTAACGCCGTCCAAAAGGGCTTCCTTCCCTGGACGGCTTGGGCAGCATCCCTGCTGCCCATACGATTTTTCTAGGGATATTTCGCTAAGAGTTACAGGCAAAATTAATAATTTGCTCACTTGCACATATGCTTATTCTTTAGTTTATGTAATTTCCTAAGATACAATCATATGCTTAGAGAAATGTTCTAAGCAAAGCAATCAATAATGTCTGTTTTAAGATGTATATATCCATTATGTTTGCTAAGGTAGTTACAGTAACTGGGCATATTAGGTATGTGCTGAAGATATATTGTGAGCTTTGCCAGCAGTTCTTAGCGAAGAACGAACTAAAAAAGCCGTAAGGCTGGCAAGGATGCCAGCCTAGGCATCCTTGAGACACGGATGTCTTTTGGATGCCGTTAGGCTTTTTGTGAGTTCAAGCTATAGAACTGCCAAAGCGAACTTCTATATCTAAAGCACATACCTAATATGCATGTACATATTATATCTTAGAAAGTTGTTGTATCTATAGAATGAGCATACTTGGAAACAAAATGAACTGCACATATGCTTATTCTATTTTTCTTAAGTTTGCTAAGAATTTATATAAAAAAGACCATATAGAAATACCCTGAATCTGAGCTCTGAGTTCTGAGTTCTTTTATAATGTTTTCAGCGGTTTCAAAAATAATTCAATGAAATTTTTAGCAGTGTCAATTCGACAGGATAAAAAAAACCTCAGAATCTAATAATATTAATGACAGTTAATCAAGTGTGAGGGAGGCAAAAACATGTCTCAAATTTTATTTTTTTTACAATTGTTCCTCATAATAGTGATGGGTCTATACTTCTTCAATGCGTTGAAAGGACAGCAAGGAGGAAGAATTGTAATTCAGAGAGAATCAAAGAAAGAAATGGAAAAGCTTCAGAAGATGAGAGAAATCAAGCTTTCAAAGCCTCTTTCTGAATTGACCAGACCTTCAAGTTTCGATGAAATTATAGGCCAGGAAAACGGCATTAAAGCCCTGAAGGCGGCTTTGTGT
>DUSG01000280.1 GCA_012842725.1 Clostridiales bacterium | reverse complement strand
ATATTGCAAGCATGTATATTTATTATTTGCGTCACAGATAGTATAATTTAAAATATGAGTATTTCATATTGCAATATATACAAATGTTGAAAGTTAAGATTATTAATATAATCGGAGGGATTAACATGAAGCCAAAGGTTTATTTTTACAATATGAGAGCCGGCAGGCGTTCAGAAAGCATATCAAATAAAGTTTACAAACTCTTTGATGTGGCAGGCTTTAAAGAAATAGTTGAGCCTGACAAATTGACGGCTATTAAAATTCATTTCGGTGAAAGAGGAAATAATGGTTTTATAAATCCCATATATGTAAGAAAAATAGTAGATAAGATTAAACAATATGGAGGAAAGCCTTTTTTGACTGATTCAAATACATTATATAAAGGAAGCCGCTCCAACGGAGTGGATCATCTTGTGACCGCCATAGAAAACGGATTTGCTTACGCAGTGGTAAATGCACCTTTGGTTATATCAGATGGTATATACAGCAAAGATTCCGTGGATGTACATATCGGAAAGAAACATTTTGATACTGTTAAGATATCATCCGCCATATATTATGCAGACTCTATGATGGTCATGTCTCACTTTAAAGGCCATGAAACGGCAGGATTCGGAGGAGCAATAAAGAATATGGCCATGGGATGCGCCCCCGCAGCAGGCAAACAGCAACAGCATTCAACGGCCAAACCAAAAGTAGGGGAAGCGTGCAAGGCATGCCAGATGTGTCTAAAAAACTGTCCTGCTGATGCCATCATAATGGTGGACGGCTCTGCATATATCCAGGATGAAAAATGTATAGGATGCGGAGAATGTATTTCCATGTGTACTTACAATGTTATCAAGCCTCAGTGGGGTACGGCAATGGATGCTTTCATCGAAAGGATGACTGAATATGCTTATGGCGCCTGGGCTATTAAGAAAGGAAAGATAGCTTTCATGAATTTTGTGATGAATGTCACACCATTATGCGACTGTGTACCTTGGAGCGATGCACCCATTGTGCCTGACATAGGGATTCTTGCATCCTTTGACCCGGTGGCAATTGATCAGGCCAGCTATGACCTGGTAAATAAGCAAGCAGGAAATATGTTCAGTAAAATAGGAGATTGCGGTTGTGGTCTGGGAAGCGGTGAAGATAAATTCAAAGCTATTCATCCGGATACGAAAGGAGAAATGCAGCTATCCTACGGAGAAGAGCTGGGCATGGGCAGCAGAGACTATGAACTTATAGAGCTGTAATCATATTCGAACCAAAAAAGCTTTGTATAAAGGCTTATAAACCTTTCTACAAAGCTTTTTTATTTATTACATTTGTACAGCAGAATCCTGTTATTCATAGATAAGCATTATGACAGCCAGAGCAAAAGGTATAATTGTAGCGATAAATGCTCCTACCCCAGCCAGTTTATCACCTTTTTTCCAGCAGTAATACCCAAAACTGCCGACATAAATAAGGGGAAGAAGAAATATTAACAACAGATAATTTTTCAATCTTGTTCTCCCTCCGTGCCTAGTATCTGAGAACTTTTTATCAAGGTTCCTATTTTCCTTATCTTTACATCCACTTCCACTGTTGCTTTTGCAGTTTCCATCTGACCAATCCAATTATATTTTTCCCACTCTTGTATAGTAGGAAATGCTTTGACTATATGAAATCCAAAGTTTAAAAAATCTACATTTAACTCTTTGGCTTTTTCTATCAAAGCTTCTGCTTGCTGCTTTATTATGTCTTCTATAGCAGATTCCAGATAACCTATTTTACTTGTTTTTTCATAGCCAATACTGCTTTGAATGGCCATTATTTCTCCATTCAACATCAATTTTATATGGAAAACCGGCTTGCCATCTACAAATTCCACTTTAACCTTGGGTTTTCTTCTTTGTTTCAAATTCAAAGAAATATATAATTCAGGTTTCAGTGGGTCTTTTAGTGTAAAAATTCCTCTATCGTATTCACCCCTCAACATCAACATAATTGTCGTTTCATATCCGTTAAGTTCAGCCACCATCCTTTCTCCGTCAAATACGGCGGTGCCAAAGAATTCTACCGTATTGCCTCCTTTTCTGGGGATTTCACCTGCCTTTCTTTTCCCCAATTCAATTTTTTCAACATCAGTCTCTCCCTGTTGCGGCAAATGGCTGAAGTCGTTTATACCGGCCAGAATGGCTATAGGTTGACTATAGTTTGATTTTATTTCCAAGTAATAATCTTTAAGCTGTATCTCAGGAAAAAAACCTGTCTGCCTGGACTGCTCCATATACCCTTCCTGCAATCTGGCCAAGGAGATACCTATCTTAGGATTAAACTCTTCTATAAAAGCTTCTGCAGTATCGGTTGATACCACTACCCCTGTAGTCCTTCTTATCTCTCTAAACCTTATTATTGTACCTAGACTCTCGGTAAACTTTCCCTCTTTTGCAATATCTCTTGATATGACAAGATATTTTGTATGTCTAAAGTTGAGTGTTCGAGCTATAGATGTATTCAGTACATTTACTGCGTGAAAAAACGATGGCGCATCTATCGTTATGGTTATATATTCCGGTGCTTTCTGATTTCCTGATTCTTCTCGCGACCCGGTTGCTCTCATATTAGCTATCTGAAAACTAAAGCGCCATTTATCCGCAACTCCTTTATCTACTCCAACAGTGGTTACATATGCATAATTGTCTACTTCATGGGCATCGAAGCATGAAGTTGATAACAAGGTTACTGCAAATAACGTGATGATTATACTAACTTTTCTCTGCATAAGTCTGCTTCCCCCTTTTGAAGAAGAACCATATGATTATAGCTATAAATATGGGAGAATAAAACCCTACCCAGCCATAATCTCTCAGTGTCGGAACTACATAATCAAGGATTATTGTAATAGAAGGAATTATGAGAGTTGCAGCATATATAGATATAGCAAAGGATATTATTATTGGTCTCTTATCCTTTATGTCAAATGCATGACAATAACTGATGACGGCACCATAGAAAATTGCGGTAAGTCCTATTAGCGTGCTCAGATTCCATGTGAATATGAATATTACTTCTACTCTTTGAAAGAACCTTCCATATTCTATAAGAGAAACCATTATATACAAAGGGTCTGCAAGTTCAGCTGCAGTGAAATAGGGAAATGATGCAATAACTGAGAACAGTATTTGTGCTATGAATAAGCCTCCTAATATTAGGCATTTTAAACCAATCTTCCCTGCATCTTTTGTATTGTTCAGAGCCTTTGCAAAAATTCCAATGAGTATAATTTCTCCATAAGCCGAACTTCTCATTATGCCGTTTTTCACAGTATTACCTAAGCCGTAGCCCAACAGAGGATAAAGCCTATAGATTTGATAATGTTGGATAGACAACACCATTACAATCAAAAAATTAATAAGCAGTATATAGGAGAAAAATTTTGCTGTCCTGGCCAATCCTTCTATTCCAAAAAAACACACAACTATCATGGCTATGATAAACATGCCTACTATATAACCTGGTGGTGACACATGAAGAAGATATACATTGGTGGCATCGGTAAATTCCCTTAGAGTGATGCTTGCTGATAGAAACAATATCATGCAGGAAACAAGGGTAAGCAGTCTTCCTGCTTTTTTCCCCACTATTTCATCATATATCTCAAGAATGTTTTTCCCTTCATAAGCTCTTATCATTATGTACATTAAGCCGAAGACTGCTAATGATACAGCTGCGGATATAAGAGTCATATACCAACCTGCAGTACCTACTTTTTGTATTACAGCTGCTACACTTGTAAAAAAAGCTTTGCATACTATAGCATTTACTATAAGGCATATCATCTCTATATTGCCAACTTTACCTTCATTCATGAATTCATCTCCCATTATCTCCTATTCTTTCTTTAGCTTTTTAACTGCATTTGATTCATCAGGCCTGTAATTCATCTTATCAATAGGTTTAGTTAAAATGATATCGGGACTAGTTCTCAACTTTGGTGCTACAGGTGCCAGGAACGGTACACCAAGAGACTTCACGCTGCACATTATAACAAAGAATATAAACATTCCTATGGATATTCCATAAAATCCTGCCATATAGCCCATCAGTATAAAAAAGAATCTGCTTATCCTAATAGCCAAAGACAGAGAATAGTCTGGGATTACAAAGTTTGCAATGCCTGATGCAGCAACCACTATTATGAGAATGGGGCTTACAAGTCCTGCCTGTACCGCTGCCTGACCCAATATAAGAGCACCGACTATACCCAGAGTCTCACCTATTGATCCCGGCACTCTGGATGAAGCTTCTCTTATAAGCTCAAAAGCCAATTCCATGATTATAAGCTCTATTATGGTAGGAAAGGGTACACCTTCTCTGGCGGCTGCTATAGATGCCAACAATTCAGAAGAAATCATCTCCTGACTGTACAATACCAAAGCTATATAAAACCCAGGCAGAAATACAGCCATAAATACCCCCAAAAGTCTTATAATACTTATAAAGCTGCCATATTGCCATTTCAGATTATTATCCTCAGATGTATGATATAAGTCAAAAAATGTTATTGGCACTGCGTTGACACAAGGGGAACCTTCTACCATTACGAGAGCTTTGCCTTCCATTAATAAAGAAACTGCCCTGTCAGGCCTTTCCGTATTCAGCGTCTGGGGAAAAATCATCCATTTATTATCCTCTATCCTCTGTTCCAACATTCCGCTGTTTAATATAGCCTCCGATTTTACTTTGTTGATTCTTTTTTTCAACTCTTTAAGTATTTCCGGATTAGTAATACCCTTCACATACATTATTGCACATCCTATATTGTTCTCTGCTCCAATTTTCATATACTCTACAATAAAATTCTTATTTCTGAATAATCTTCTCAATATGGAGATATTTGTAGGCAAATCCTCTACAAAACTTTCTTTTGAACCCCTTATGGTTTTTTCATTCTCTGGTTTCTCTATGTTTCTCTTCTCATAGGCTGTCATTTCCAACAAAAGACATTTTTCATAACCATCTATGAATAAAGCACAATAACCGTTTGTAATAAAATCCTCAATTCTATCGAAAAGATTATGTTTCTTTACAATACCTACATTTATTATTCTTTCAGCAATAGCATCAACAAGATCCTCTTCTTCATAATCCATTCCCCTGGTTCCTGACATAAGATTTTTCAATACCACTTCATTAAGTATCTTCTTATCTATCAATCCGTTAATAAACACCAGAAAAGCATCAATATATCCGCATATCTTCAATTCTCTTATAATGACATCAGAATTCTGAGGGATATTAAAATCCTCCCTTATTCTCTTCAGATTGGCTTTTATGTCTGAATAAATATATTTTTCTTTAACAACCTTATGTTCATTAATAACATCATCTTCGCTGTCATCTTCTTTGGTCTCCAAAAGCTCAAACTTATCCTTTTTGGGACTTTCTTTATAAATCAATAAGTTAAGAAAAGGTATTTTCCCCATAGTTTCCACCAACCTCAAACCGGAAGCCTTTAATCTTTGCATTGTTTTATGGTATTCACTATACACAACTTCTCGATATCTTAATTGTAATAGTTAGTATCTATAAATTTCTTATAAACTATGCAATAAACCTCTGAATCGAAATTCAGAGGTTTACTAAGAAATCTTAAATATTAACTTTTCGCCAAAAACTCGGTATAGTAAGAAGCAACATTGGGTATATCTCCAATCTTCCTATAAGCATGGTCAATGACAATACCAGCTTGCTCAGTACAGACATCTGCGAATAGTTTCCCATAGGCCCCACTATGGCAAATCCCGGTCCAATGTTGCTCAAAGTAGCTGCCACAGAAGAGAAGGTTGTTGCTATATCAAAACCGTCTAAAGAAACTATCAATACTGCTATAACAAACACAAACATGTACATGAAAAAGAAGCTTTTTATTTGTGCCAAATACTTTTCTTCAATTGTTTTTTCCCCAATTCTTACAGAATACACGCCTCTTGGATGTATTATCCGCAAAATCTCCGTTTTCGTGGATTTTATTAAGGAAAGTATTCTGATATTTTTCATACCTCCTGCCGTTGACCCTGCACATCCTCCTATAAACATCAAAACAAAGAGTATCATTTTTGAAAACAAAGGCCATTTATCAAAATCAGCAGTGCTATAACCTGTGGTAGTGATTATGGTTACAACTTGGAATGTTGAATACCTTATTGATTCTCCAATGGATCTGAATGCTTCTCCATATAAATCCACAGTTATAAACAGTATAGCAACTAATACAATACCCAAATAGAATCTGAATTCTTCGTCTTTAAATATAGCTTTGAAATCCCTTTTTATAGCTTGGTAGTACAATGAAAAATTAACTCCGCACATAAATGTGAATATGGTTATTATAGCCTCTACAAGCACATTATTGTACGAACCTATACTTGCATTTCTGCTGGAAAAGCCGCCTGTTCCCACACTTCCAAAGGTATGTATGCAAGCATCAAAGAGGGGTAAGCCGGCAATAACCAATAACACTATTTCCAGCAAAGTAAATGATATATATATTTTATACAATATTTTGGCTGTATTGGCCACCTTTGGGACAAGCTTCCCAGGTATAGGGCCAGGACTTTCAGCTATCATTACCTGATAGGCTCCCGTACCGGTAATGGGAAATAAGGCTAAAGTCAATATCAAAACTCCCATTCCGCCTATCCAATGGGTAAAGCTTCTCCAAAACAGTATAGCCTTAGGTAAACTTTCAACTTCTTGTAGTATGCTCGACCCTGTGGTAGTAAATCCTGAAACCGTTTCAAAAATACAATCTATAAAAGATGGTATTGCTCCGCTAAAATAAAAGGGCAATGCCCCAAAAAGAGAAATCATTACCCAGCCAAAGGCTACAATAGCAAAACCATCTCTGGCATATATAGTCCTGTTTTTTGGTTTTAAAGCAATTGCAAAAAAAATCCCTACCGCCAGCAAAATAGATATTGTATAGGAAAATACTTTGGTTGTACTATCACTATAGATTATTGAAACTATAAGTGACGGTATCATTGCAATGGCTTCACATATCAATAGCATTCCCAAGCTTTTAAATATCATTTTATAATTCAATAAAATACCCCCTGTAGTTATTGCAACAGGTCATCCAATTCGCTGATGTTATTACTCTTTGTTATTATTATTACCCTATCGTTTTCTTTAATTATATCGTTACCATGAGGTATTACTACATGATTTTTTCTTACAATAGTTGCTATTATGGCATCCTTAGAAAACTTCAGCTTTTTCAGCGGTATATCAATGATCTTGCTACCCCTGTTTGCAATAAGCTCCAGTATTTCTGCCTGTCCTTCAACGATTCTGTACAATGATTCTACAGAATTGCCTCTGATGAATTTCAGAATGTGTCCTGTGGTGATTAGCTTAGGACATATTACATTATCGATCCCCAGTTTATTAATAACACTCATATAGTTTGTTCTGCTGATTTTTGCTATAACCTTTTTGGCTCCATTTTGTTTTGCCACCAATGCAGCAATAAGATTTTCCTCATCCATACCGGTAAGCGCAATAAATGCATCCATTTCTCCAATGTTTTCAGATTGCAATAAACTCTCATCAGTACCATCGCCATTAATGATAAGACTGTCAGGTAGAAGATCTATGAATTCTTCACACTTTTCCCTGTCTATTTCAATTATTTTTGATCGGATATCCATGTCATGAAGCATTTGTGAAAGATAATAGGCTATCCTTCCTGCTCCTACCACCATTACATTTCTTATCTTAACTTGAGCTGTATCGCATAACTTTAGAAAATTCATCAGCCCTGATGGATTCCCTAAAATATATATGATATCATCTTTATTTATTTCAAAATCACCTTTTGGTATTATCACTTTGTCATCTCTCAATACGGCGCCAATCAGTACAGATTGAAGATACCTGCCAGGCAAATCTTTGAGTTTCATACCTATAACAGGCATATTATCTGTAATTCTCAGCTCTATCATCTTTACTCTGCCTTTAGCAAAATTTTCAACATCAATTGCAGAAGGAAAAGACAGACTTAGAGCTATTTCTTCGGCTGCCGCATGCTCCGGGTTTATGACCATATCCAACCCTAATTCTTCTTTAAGCATTGCAAGTTCTTTGGCATACTCCGGATCTCTAATCCTTGCAATCGTCTTTGCAGCACCTAATTTTTTACCTGTCAAACAGCAAACCATATTTACTTCATCACTATTGGTGACAGCTATCAAAAGATCTGCGTCTTTAACACCAGCTTCTAATAATACGTTGGTACTTACACCATTTCCTTTGATGCATAAAACATCCAGGTTCTCATCAGCTTTTGCCAGAGCCTCGGAATAATTATCAATTATTGTTACATCATGATGTTCCTTTGATAGTGCCAGGGCAAGATTATACCCTACTTTTCCTGCCCCGATTATAATGGTTTTCATTTAATTCCCTCCAAAAATAGTACATCTTTAAAACACTTGTATAACATTCTAACTTATTAGAAATCATATTACAACACCACATAAATATTGATTCTCTTGTCGATAAGCTAAATTTCACATGTTTTGCATGCTATAGGACATATACAATCACGTCGCTTGAATTATTGTCAGTTATCTCCATATTACTCATATATTTACTTTTCCCATAAGCTTGGCATAGTTAAAACCAGTATGGGATATATCTCAAGCCTACCCATAAGCATGCAAATTGAAAGAACAGCTTTACTTAATCCAGAAAATTGAGAGTAGTTTCCAAGGGGGCCAATCTGCCCAAAACCAACTCCGATGTTTCCTATGGAAGCAGCAGCAGCTGATAAAGTCGTAGCTAAGTCAAACCCGTCTAACGATATTATAATCACTGTCAAAGTAAAAATCAGTATATAAGCAAAAAAGAAGTTTTTTACTTCACTTAAAGTTTTTTCATCAATTGTTTTATTACCTAATCTTATTGAAAACACCGCTTTAGGATGAATTATAGACTTCATCTCCAATCTGGTAGCCTTTAATAAAAGAAGAATCCTGATGCTTTTAATAGCTCCCACTGTTGAGCCTGAACTACCGCCTATAAACATCAATACAAACAGAATCATTTTACTGAATAAAGGCCATGTATCAAAATTAGTTGAAGTATATCCGGTAGTTGTAATGATGGAGGCTACCTGGAATGATGAATGCCTCACTGATTCACCTATGGAACCGTATACATTTCCATAGAGATTTATGGATATAAGTATAATGGATACAGCAACTATACCTATATAGAAACGAAACTCTTCATCTTTTAATAATGCTTTTATATTTCCTTTTATAGTTTGATAATATAATGTGAAATTTACACCACATAAAATCATAAATACTGTTATTATAATTTCCGCTGTAACATTATCATAAGCCGCAATATTAAAATTCTTACTTGATACACCACCCGTTCCCGTTGTTCCAAATGCATGAATCAATGAATCATAAAACGGCATACCTGACGCAAGAAGCAATATTATTTCAATAATTGTTAAGGCAAGATATATTTTATACAATATCCTAACTGAACTGCTGATTTTTGGAACAATTTTCCCAGGGTTGGGTCCAGGTACTTCTGCTTTCATAATCTGTAAGGTTCCTGCACCTACTGACGGCAAAATCGCAAGTGTAAGTACAAGAACCCCCATGCCACCTAACCAATTTGTCAGGCTTCTCCAAAATATTATACTGGGGGGCAAGACCTCAATGTTTTCCAATATGCTTGCACCTGTGGTAGTAAAACCTGAAACTGCCTCAAAAAAACTATCTGCAAAGCTGGGTATTGCTCCACTGAGATAATAAGGGAAAGCACCAAACAATGATATGACAATCCAGCCTGCAGCTACAATTGCAAAACCATCTCTGGCGTATATGCTATTTGTTTTCGGTTTTAGTCTCGCCAGCGGTATACCTATAATGATTAATAATATTATAGTATAAATAAATGACATCATTGCCCCGTCTTCATATATACCGGAAACAATTACAGACGGTATTAGTGCAATAGCTTCACATATTAAGAGGGCTCCCAGCCCCCTCAGTACCATTTGGGAATTCATATCATGTCCTCCTATAGAGCTTGTCT
>DUSG01000279.1 GCA_012842725.1 Clostridiales bacterium | reverse complement strand
GCAAAAGCTACAGAAGCAAAGCTCAATATAGCCACAATTGTTGCAATTATAATAATTTTTCTTTTTCTCATAAAGACACCTCCCAATCTTAATCCGCAGCTGCATACAATTAGACATAAGTCCATATAAAAAAGTTCCTTTAATTTATTATGCTCTTTTATAGAACTATTTTTTGATTTTCTTAATATACAAAATGATGGTATTTTTTCATGGTATAATTATATATAAGGCATTAAAATCACCGTGCAATTTTCAATAAGGAGGCAGCAATTATGAAATTATCTAAATGGGTCATAGCAATACTTATAGTATCTTTACTCCTGAACATCAAAGCTACGTTAGATATTGGTTCTATGAAAAACGAAATCAGGAATTTGAATAGTAAAGTAAATTCTTTAAATCATTCTTTAATTGATACTGTGTCAAATACCATAAACGATATAGAAAGAACATTAGAAAAAGAAGCAAGTATGGTAAATGGTTTTGAATATGAAAATATTGGGATTAAAGATAAAAAAGCTGATTATATTCTAAGCGTGAATCCGAAGGTTTATAACAAAGGAGAAAAGATATATTTCCAAATAAAAACAGGCAAAGACAACCCACAGCTAATACCTGCAGAAACTGAAGATAATATTAACTTCAAAGCCACTACCAGCATTTCCATATTCGATAAAGCAGATATTGATTTGGTAATCGAAGGCGAAAATCACAAGAGAACAGAAAAGCTGGACACCATTCCTTCATTGGCTTACAAATATGCAGCAAGAATAAACGTAAGACTTTTGGCCAGCTCCATAAGAAGGAATATAGGCAGTTCAAAACGAGTTTTTACCTATGAATATGAGTTGATCAATGACTCAAAACCCGGAGAAGGTACATCAATAAAAGAAGCAAATCTTCATATAGAACTGAATGGAAAGGAAATTGGCACTTTCCCTATGAAATTGGAGGACACAACAAAATTCGAAAGATTCCATGTGCTGGTAAATGATTATGAACTTCAGTGCAATGCAGGAGATGAGATAACTATGTACATTATTGCCAAAGACAACATGGGACTAAATTATAAATGCTACTTAGAAGAATGGGTTGTAAAAGAAGACGATATAACGGATCATTCTTCAAAAAGATATCGTTTTGGAGAAGTCGAGGTATATTAAATGAGGTAATTCAAATAAGCGCAGGAAACGAATTTGAGAAATCTCAGAATTGTTGTCTGCAGTTAGAATCGATGAATAGTGTATCGATAC
Source organism: Clostridiales bacterium (assembly GCA_012842725.1). Taxonomy (GTDB): domain Bacteria; phylum Bacillota; class Clostridia; order Lutisporales; family Lutisporaceae; genus Lutispora. The sequence goes on along the minus strand of DUSG01000279.1, from coordinate 3,196 downwards.
ACTTTTAATAATTATTTTGAAACTGAATTTTTTATTCCTTTATAATATTCATTGTTATATTGTAATTTTCTAAAATAAAATCAGATGATATTATAATCTGATTTTATTTTTTCGCAAAAGGAGGACCCGATGAAAAGCATAATACCAAAGACAGCTGCCATACATGGCATCACAGGCTTCGGCAGAAGCTCCATTTCAGTAGTGATACCTGTGCTTTCCTCAATGGGTATACAGGTTTGCCCATTGCCTTCAGCGCTATTGAGCAGCCACCCCGGAGGCTTTGAAAATTACACTTTCTATGTGCTTACACATGAGATGGAACAATCCATAAATTGCTGGGAAAAAGAAAACATAAAGTTTGACTGCATATACAGCGGTTTTTTGGGCTCAGCGAAACAGGCGGAACTAGTGAAAAGGCTTATAGAAAACAACGATACAAAATTTATAATAGTTGATCCGGTCATGGGAGACTATGGAAAGCTTTATAAGATAACCGATAAAGATATGAAAAAAAGCATGCTTTCCCTGGTAGAAAATGCATATGTCATAACTCCGAATCTGACAGAGGCATGTCTGCTGGTTGGGGAGGATTACGATGACAAACCTTTGAAATTGCAGAGAGTAAAACATCTGCTCAAGAAACTCTCTGATTTAGGCGTAGCTAATGTAGTTATAACAGGTATTAGGATATCAGACGGAGATTATGGAAACTATGGATATAGCAGAGAAAATGATTCCTTCTGGAAAGTAAATTATAAACATATACCGGCTCAGTATCCAGGAACAGGCGATATATTCACAAGTGCGCTTACAGGTTATATTATCAAAGGCTTTGATTTACCTCAGGCCGTAAGCAGAGCCAGCAGGTTCGTGTCTTTGGCTGTTGAGAAAACCTATTTGGCCAAAACCCCTGTAAGAGAAGGCATCTTATTAGAAAATATACTACCTGAACTCAACTATAAGAATAGTTCTGATAGAGGTGAAACAATATGAGTAAAAAGTTTACCATTAGAGATATTGTTATCATAGGAATGCTGGCTGCATTTTGCACCATAGGCACTACCATAAAAATACCCTATGGCAATGGAGCAATGGTACATCTTGGTTCTGCAGCCATATACACTACGGGGCTTCTCTTCGGCGGAATTTATGCAGGTTTTGGAGGAGCTATAGGTTCAGCCTTCTTTGACCTTTTAATGGGCTTTTCGCCTTATACATTATGGTCATTTTTCATTAAAGGTTTGGCAGGATATATAGTAGGCAGCATCGCTCACTCCGGTGGCGCTGATGGCAAAAGTTTTATACGCAACCTAATTGCAATTATTGTCGGAGCTGTTTGGACTCTCATAGGATATTTGGCAGCATGGACTGCTGTTATAGGGAAATTTGAAGCGGCTTTACTCAATATTCCAAGCTCCATAATAACTTCTGCAGTAGGCGCGGCTGTGGCACTGCCTCTGGCCGCTGCATTGTACAAACCTATAAGAAAAATGAATGCATAATAAGAAAGGCTTCCAATGGAAGCATCTCAACAATTAAGGAAGCCTTTCTTGAAACCCATTACGGAAAGTTTACATTAAGGAAAAAATATACTTTCCTATGGGTTATAAGATAAACGAGCATGAAGAGGCAAAACCTCTTCATGCTCGTTATTTTAATCAGGCATTTATCTTAGTCTAGTTCCTTATCACTCTCATAGCATTCAATACTGCCAAAAGAGCCACTCCCACATCAGCAAATACTGCCTCCCACATGGTTGCAAATCCAAAAGCGCCAAGAACCAATACTGCTGATTTAACACCCAATGCCAATATGATATTCTGCCATACTATTTTTCTCGTAAAAGCTGCAATATTTATCGCTTCAACCAATTTATAAGGTTCGTCTGTCATGAGCACTATATCTGAAGCTTCTATAGCTGCATCGGAACCAAGTCCTCCCATGGCAATACCTATATCTGCCATTGATAGCACAGGAGCATCGTTTATTCCGTCACCTACAAATACTACCTTGCCTTTTTCCGTTTTTTCATTTTTTATCTTTTCTAGCATTTCCACCTTTTCATGAGGTAATAATTCATAATAGGCTTCATCCAGATTTAGCTCTTCTTTTACTTTCATCGCTGTTGTTCTGTTGTCACCTGTCAGCATCATAACTTTCTTTATGCCTAATTCCTTCAGTGCTTTTACAGTATCTACCGAATCTTTCTTCATCTTATCTGATATAAGAATATATCCGGCATATTTACCTTCTACAGCTACATGTACTATGGTATCTGAGGCTTCAACTTTTCTATAGGATATGCCTTCTGCTTCCATGAGTTTTTCATTTCCAACCAGTATTTCACCTGCTTCTGTTTTCACCCTTATTCCTTTTCCGGATATATCTTCATGATATTTAATCACTGCAGGATTTATGTCTTTTCCATAGGCTTCCTTTATGGAAATGGCTATAGGATGATCAGAGAAGCTTTCTGCTGTTGCTGCATATTCCAGCAATGCTTCTGCCGTATAACTTTCTTCGTTTATTATTTCATTTACTTTAAATACTCCTTCAGTAAGAGTACCGGTTTTATCGAATACCACAGCATGAATATTGTTCAGTGCTTCCAGGTAGTTGCCGCCCTTTACCAGAATACCTTTCCTGGAAGCCCCTCCAATACCTCCGAAAAAGCTCAACGGTATGGATACAACCAAAGCACATGGACAAGATACTACCAGGAATATCAATGCTCTATATAGCCATTGCGAAAATGTATCAAAACCATAAAACAAAGTAGGTATCAGAGCTATTCCCAAAGCAATAGCAACTACTACAGGAGTATATACCCTGGCGAATTTGGTTATAAAGTTTTCCGTCGGTGCTTTCTTTAAAGCTGCATTCTCCACTAGGTCCAGAATTTTGGCAATAGTAGATTGAGAATATTCCTTATCCACTCTGAGTGTAATTACTTTATCTTTTACTATAGAACCGCTGAGAACCTGATCTCCTGGTTTCACAATTCTTGGCATGGATTCACCGGTTAAAGCAACCGTATCCAAAGAAGTCTCTCCATTTACAATTGTACCATCTAGAGGAACTCTTTCTCCCGGTTTAACCAGAATTATATCTCCAACTCTCACGTCCTCGGGGGAAACTTGTTCTATAATGTCCCCTGATACTAAGTTGGCATAATCGGGTCTTATATTCAACAAAG
>DUSG01000278.1 GCA_012842725.1 Clostridiales bacterium | reverse complement strand
TTACTTTTGCGTCCTTTCCTCACATTTGCGAACAAAAAACTCTACCGTTTCTATTTCCTTTTCAATAAGCTCCTGAGTCAGTTCTCCTCTGCCTAATCGGTCGCATATACCTAATAAGGCTACCTCTTTATATGATATTTCTTTCATCATATTATCCAAATCCGCAAAAGGCAAATCTTTTGCCACAAAGAGAATCTGCATATGCCATCGTACCAGCTTTGCCACCTTGTCGATAAATTCCTCATCATCTATCAATGCCTCAAGGAATTCAACGGCCATTTTTGCTCCCACATTATCATGGTCATAGGCTACAATCTTTCCTTTTACCGTTATGGTAGTAGGTGCCTTTCCTATATCGTGCAGCAAAGCTGCCCACATAAAAGCTCTTTTATCTTCACTTTCATTCTTTCGCTTTGCAGCTTCATCTACCACCAGCAGTGTATGGTTCCACACATTGCCTTCCGGATGATGCTCTGGTGATTGGGGTATTTCCCTCAACTTTCTCAGCATTATAAAAGGATGTCTGTCGAAATAGTCTGCTTTTTCTATCTCGGAATTTAAAAAATTCGACGGTTTATCGTCATACAATAGATGCTTATCCCATAATTCGAATATTTCCCGGGTAATATTCAAAAAATCAACTCCTGTCATTTAATTCAAAGCCGCAAATTTCTACATGATACATTTATATATTTGCCAGCTTCTCTAATATCATACCACTTCTTATTAGGAATGCTTCCAGCTTGTCTGCATCCAAGCCTCTGCTGCCCATCAGAGCTAAGTCATAAATATGGCTGCATATCATATTGAAATCTTCTTTCCTGTCCTCTTTATCCAACAAGTTCTCCAAAGCTTTTATTAGATTATTGGATTTATTGAGTATCAATGTTTCCTCGCCTTTAAACATTCTGTTCATGTCATCGCCGCCAAACAGGGAGCTAATTTCCTGCAGCCTTCTTTCATGCTCCGGCATCAAAAGCACAGCCTGGGTTTCTTCGTTTTTCAGTCTCTCAATCTTAACTTCCAGCTTCTCTATATTCAAAGCCTTCTTAACTTCTTCAATCAGCTTTTCTTCTTTAGCTTTATCTCCTTTATCTTCCTCTTCTCCGTCTTTCAAGCTGTCAGCCAAATCAGAATCTATTCTGTAAAATTTCAGATTCATTTCATACATTTCCAGATAACTTATGAAATGATTATCTATCACCGAGTCTAATACAAGAGCCTCCAAACCTTGATCCTTAAACAATTTAATATATTGATGCTGCTGTTTCTCATCGCTGACATAAAATACTTTGTTTTCTTCCTTGTCTCCTTCTTTCTTTCCACCGGTCTTTTCAAAGTATTCATTCAACGTCAAATAATTACCGTTTATAGACTTAAATATCAACACATCCTTGATTTTATCATAGAAATTTCTATCCTTTATTGAACCGTATTTAATAAACGGGCTGATATCTTTCCAAAAGCCTTCATATTTCTCTCTTTCCTTTTCAAAAAGCTCTATCAGCTTGTCTGCAACCTTCTTGGTGATATGCTTAGAAAGCTTGATTACATTTTTGTCGTTCTGCAAAAAGCTCCTAGATACATTTAAAGGCAAATCTTCACAATCTATTGTTCCTTTAAGGAGCATAAGGAATTCCGGAATAATCTCTTTTATATTGTCTGCCACAAAAACCTGATTATTGTATAACTTAATCTTCCCTTCAGCAATTTCATACTCATGGCGAAGTTTTGGGAAATAAAGTATTCCTCTCAGGTTAAAAGGATAATCTACTGATAAATGTATCCAAAACAACGGATCATTAAAGTCATTGAACACTTTTCTGTAGAATTGCTTATATTCTTCTTCAGTACAATCCCCAGGATTCTTCAACCAAAGTGGATTGGTATCATTCAATGGTTTCCTCTCTTTATCATCTTTTTTTAACTTTTCATCTTCCAGATATATCTCTACAGGTAAGAAAGCGCAATGCTTCTTAATAATATTTCTAAGTTTATATTCATCCAGGAATTCTTCATTCTCATCATCTATATGTAGGGTTACCGCTGTGCCTCTTGAAGTTCTTTCCGAAGAAGTCAATTCATATTCCGTACCATCCTCGCTAATCCACTTCACAGCTTCTGCACCGGGCTGATAAGATAAAGTATCTATCTCTACCTTTTTAGACACCATAAAAGCAGAATAAAAGCCTAACCCGAAATGACCTATGATGTCTGAATCCTCACCCATCTTATCCTTATACTTCTCTATAAACTCTTTTGCCCCTGAAAAAGCTACCTGATTGATATACTTTTTGACTTCTTCTGCCGTCATTCCTATACCGTTATCTATGAACTTAATGGTCTTTTCATCTTTATTGAAAGATACTGTCACTTCAAATTTCTCTTCAGGAGAGAGTTCCGCTTCTCCGATAGATGCCAACCTTTTAAGTTTGTTTACGGCATCTACGCCGTTGCTTATAAGCTCTCTGACAAATATATCCTTATCGGAGTAAAGCCATTTTTTTATAATTGGAAAAATATTCTCAGCATGAACTGAAATTTTCCCGTTTTCTCTTTCCATAAACACCCCTCCGAAAAAGTATTCTGCATTACTTATTTTAGTACAATTTTTTCAACTGTCAATTTTAATGACAAAATTATGCTGAATATATTAATTCTAAACTGAAAAATATATGTATAAAATATTGCTTACAAAAATAATTCTAATTCATAATTAATTTTTAGCAATCCTTATTAAACTTGAAAGTGAGGTGCTGACTTGAAGTATAGGGACTTTGAAGACGAACTCCTTGAAGAAGACAATTATGACAGCAATTATCCTCACATAAGAAGACTCTATGATGCAGATTTCTATACCTTAGATTTCGATCCAAGCTTCACAAGATTTGATGATGAAATTATAAATGATGATTATGAAGGTATAAAATACAACAAAAGAATGTTGAGAGATATTTTTCCTCAATAATTTTATATAAACAGATAAGTGCAGCACTATGCTGCACTTATCTGTCATTCTACTTCAATTAGTTTTTATATAAATATAATTGTTCCCAAGCAAAAAACCTGAAGCAAATACAGATTAAATCTGGTTAAAAAATGTAGCTTTTATTATAATACCAAGGCTAATAATAAAAACTAATATCAGATATCTATCCACCAATGGTTCTTCATCATTTTTTCTTATTACTATCAAATCTTTAATTTTTCTCCCTTCAAATATGTTGTTACCACTTATGTGCATGAGCAAAAACATAACTAGCATAGCCACCATAAATAATACAATGAATATGAGCAAAAGCTTAATCCTGAAAAACCATACATTATCTTCATGCAACCAGTACAAAAAAATCTTTTTACAACCTCCGTTATTGGTCCGGATACTAAATTTATGCCACTGTGAATCAACATAGGTATCCAAAAACATTGAGTTATTTCATATGATAATGCCAAAAAGACACCTATAATAAATATCATTACTATTCTGTAAAAGTTATAATGAATAAGTGCAAACAATATACTGCTCAAAATAACGGCAACTAGTATTCCTTTCTTTTTATAAAAGTTATATAGAACTCCTCTAAAAAATAACTCTTCAACAATAGGGCTAATAATACAAGCAATAAATAAAGCCCAAATAGTTGATGATGATAACTTCTTTACCTCAACTGGTTCTATAATAATTCTAATATATAAGTAGTTAATAAGATTCATTGTAGTTAACAAGACAACAATTAAAAGAGAAAATAACACTATTGAGACTTTTATTCTATTAAGATATAAAAAATCTCTTAACCTTAAATCATATTTTCTAGCCCAAACCTGAATTATTATAAAGATCAATATATGAAAAAAAGGATTTATAAAAAGCAATGTAAGTGGAAACACAATGAGCAAAAGAAGATTAACATCTTTTATCTTTACTTTGTCCATTTATATACCCCCATCTGTATATATTAGATGCATGGGTCCTTATACTAACTTTTCCTATTATATATAACCTTTATCATTATTAGTAATTATTGGTTAACAATAGTATAACAAAATAAAAATATCTTCTCAACTTTCACAGACCTTTAACTTACCCATTGATACATAGTATTCATATTAAAAACATGGACTTATTGAATACCCTTACCGATTTATCAAATTGACAAACAAAGATATATATAGTAAATTCAGAATGATATTTAATGAATTATGGAGGCAAGCTAGATGGCCAAAAAGAAATACTATGGAGTAAGAAAAGGAAAAATAACAGGTGTATTTGAATCTTGGGAAGAGTGCAAAAACAGTATAGAAGGCTTTGCCGGTGCAGAATACAAATCCTTTCCTTCTTACGAAGAAGCTCAAGCCTATATAGAGGGTACAGATATAACTGAAATACATAAAAGACTTGCTGAAGAGTCAAATACGGTAATCGCATACGTTGACGGCAGTTATGACGAAAGCAGGAAAAGATATTCCTTTGGATGCGTTATAATAACCCCCCGGGGAGAAATAGTAACTGAAAGCGGGTCAAATGAAGATCCGGAAGCTGCAGTGAGCAGAAATGTAGCCGGTGAACTGATGGGCACCATGTTTGCAGTCAGATGGGCATATAACAATGGATATAATAACATATTAATAAGGCATGATTATGAAGGTATAGCCAAGTGGTTCACAGGTCTATGGAAAGCTAATTCTTATTGTGCAAAAAAATATACAGAGTATATGAAGAAGTATAGAAATGTGATGAATATTTCATTTGAAAAAGTTACAGCCCATTCCGGTGATAAATATAACGAAATGGCAGATGAATTGGCAAAAAAAGCCCTAACATAAATACCTCAGCTTAATATGCTGAGGTATTTATGTTAGGGGGTGCCACTACTTGATTTCTATTCTGTTTCTTTTCCTCTTGCCTTGTTCTTTCTTAGGAAGGATTATTGTCAGCACTCCGTTCTTGAACTCAGCAGATATCTGATCTTCAACTACATTTTCTACATAGAAGCTTCTGCAGAAACTACCGCTTCTTCTTTCTCTCCTTATATAGTTTTCTTTTTCTACATTTAGTTCTTCGTTTCTTTCTACAGAGATTGTCAGCCTATCATTATCAAATTCTATATTGATGTTTTCCTTATCTACTCCTGGTAAATCGGCTTCTATGATATATTCTTTTTCATTTTCTCTTACATCCACTCTCATTCTATTATCTCCTATAAACCAGGCAGGTATAAGTGAATCATTGAAAAATTCATCAAATAAACTATCTATGTCAAAAATATCTTTAGCTCTGCTAGCCAGCCCTCTATTTCTTTTGCCATATGGAATAAGGAACATATACAACACCTCCGATAAATTTGACTTTGACTTTCTTTGACCTTTGATTATATTATCACACCTCCTCCCATATATTTCAATTAATTATAAAGTTCATATTTTTTGATTATATTTCAATATTCGCTATTAGTTAAATATACCTTCAGATATCGTAATATTTAACATTATTTCTCATATTTTCATTATGATATAAATTCATATTTAAATCTTTGCTATAGCGACTCAGATAAAAAAGGTTCTATAATAAATGTTGGGGTGTAAAAACTCCAGTGTATTTTTTCAAAAAAAAGATGCACTTATAAGCAAAACTCTCTAAAATGTTAATTGGCAAAATAAACATTGAAAGGAGTTTTG
>DUSG01000049.1 GCA_012842725.1 Clostridiales bacterium | reverse complement strand
CCTAAAAGCCTTATATTTGATAACAAATTAATGTTATGGTATAATTAGTCTGTTAAACTAGTTATGGTTCCCTGCTAATTACTAAGGAGGTATATAATGAACACTGAAGAAACTAAATCAAATTTAAATAAAAATACAAAAAAGAAGAAAAATAAAGGTATATTTATAAATAAAGTTTTGAAAATAACAGTTTTATCCCTACTTTTAATAATTGTAGTTAGCGGATGCATAGCATTAGGTATCGCTTATAGCTGGATAAGCAGTGCTGAACCATTAGATACCGACGAAATATTTAACTTAAATCAAACAACTTATATAGTAGATGAAAACGACAAAGTAATTGATAAACTACATGCTAATGAAAACAGAAGTATCGTTTCCCTTGATCAAATTCCAAAACATCTACAGAATGCTTTTATTGCCATTGAAGATAAAAGATTTTACTCGCATAAAGGTATCGATATTCAACGTATAATTGGTTCTATTATCGAAGATATCAAGCAAAGAAGGCTTGCCCACGGAGGAAGTACAATAACACAGCAATTGATTAAAAACGTATATCTTACAAGGGATAAAATCTGGAAACGTAAAGTAATTGAAATATACTATGCATTGCAATTGGAGAGACAGTTTACAAAAGAACAAATATTAGAGGCATACTTAAATACCATTGGTTTAGGTCATAATATAGCCGGTGTTCAGGAAGCTGCTTTATATTATTTCGGCAAAGATGTAAGTGAATTAACATTGGCTGAATCAGCTGTCATTGCCGGTATTACAAATCTTCCCTCTGCATATTCACCATATTTGAATTATGAAAAATCTATGCAAAGAAAAAACTTAATATTAAATGAAATGTTAAAGCAAAATATGATTTCCCAAGATGAATATGAAGAAGCTATAAACCAAGAAATTAAATTAACAAAAGTAGAAAAGGAAGTTGAAACCACCTATTTTGCTGATATGGTAATAAAAGATGTTATTACTGAGTTGCAAAATAAACTAGGATATACACAGGCAGAAGCCGAACGTAAAGTATTCAACGGAGGTTTAAAAATTGTTGCTACAATAGACACAGATATTCAAAATGCTCTAGAAGAAGCATTTAGCAAAACAGAACTATTCCCTAAATCAATAGAAGATGAAAATGGTAATCTACAGCCGGAAGCAGCAATGATAATAATAGATAATAAAACAGGTCATATAAAAGCAGTTATGGGTGGACGCAGCTCCAAAGTTCGAAGGGGATTAAACAGAGCAACCCAATCCCCAAGGCAACCTGGTTCATCAATAAAACCACTGGCAGTTTATACCCCTGCGCTTGATAATGGCTATACAGCAGCTACGGTAGTTGATGACGCACCTGTTACTTTTGGTAATTACTCCCCAAATAATTACGACAGAAAATTCAAAGGATTAGTTACTATAAGAGAAGCAATACAACACTCACTTAATGTTGTAGCAGTAAAAATTGTTCAGGACATTGGAATTCAGCGTTCTGCAGAATACCTTCAAAATTTCGGGGTTTCTACTGTTGTAACTACAGGAAGTACTAATGATATGAACCTTCCTGCTTTAGCGTTGGGTGGAATGACAAAAGGTATAAAACCTGTTGAATTGGCTGCTGCATACACAACCTTCCCCAATAAAGGCGTTTATACTCAACCTATATCTTTTACCAAAGTCTTTGACAGGCATGGTAACGTCATACTGGATAATACGCCGGAAAAACGTAGAGTAATAAATGAACAAGTGGCTTACATGATGATAGAAATTATGAAAGGCGTTGTAAAAGGTGGTACCGGTGGAAATGCAGCTTTATCCAATATGCCTGTCGCGGGAAAAACTGGAACTACATCTGATTTAAAAGATGCGTGGTTTGTAGGCTTTACACCTTATTATACTGCAGCTGTTTGGATAGGGCATGATGAACCAAAACCTATGAATTTTACAGGCGGTTCTTATCCTGCAAGATTATGGAAAGCAGTCATGCAGGAAATACACAAAAACTTACCGACAAAAGATTTTGAAAGACCTGAAGGGCTTGTATCAGTTGAAATATGTACTAAATCAGGGAAGAGGCCATCTGAGCTTTGCGCTCTTGACCCAAGAGGTGCAACAATTAGAGCTGAACTGTTTATTAAAGGCACTGAACCACCTGTTGATAGTATTTGCGATATACATGTTATCAAGGATGTTTGCAAAGAATCAAACAAACTGGCGTCAGAATTTTGTCCGATAGAAAGTATTGAGTCAAAAGTATTTACACAGAGGTATGAACCACTTGATCCAACACAAAAATTACCTGCAGATTATATATATGAAGCTCCTACTGAAGTATGTGGCATACATCAGGATTATAGAAATATAGATGACCAGAATGATGAAGAAGATAGAGAAGATGATGAAGTTGATGACGAAATTACCGATGGTAAAAACGGTAATTTGAATGATAATAAGAATGGAAATAAAAATGATAACAAGAATTATAATAATGAAAATTATAATAATAGATTAAATGATAACTTTAGAAATGGTGGCCAAAATTAATTATCAAATAGAAATACAACAATATTAAAACTAACTTAAGCATTAATATTTCAAGGGAGAAATTACATTAATTTCTCCCTATTTTATATCATG
>DUSG01000277.1 GCA_012842725.1 Clostridiales bacterium | reverse complement strand
TGCTGATATTTTTTTTGATTTTTTCGTTGCCCGTTGCAATAGTCAGTTGCTCCAGAAGAGAGCCTGAAAGGGATGAGCCTGGAGATAAGCTATATTTAAATGTTTATGATTATAGTAAAAACCAAATGATAACCATGGAATTGGAGGAATATATTGAAGGGGTTGTGGCCGCAGAAATGCCCGCCAGTTTCCACATAGAAGCATTGAAAGCTCAGGCTCTTGCAGCCAGAACCTATACACTTTTAAGGATGACGAGTTTTGGAGGAAAAGGATGCACTGCAAATCCCGGTGCTGATATTTGCACCGATTCTGCTCATTGCCAAGCTTACATTGACCCACGTTCCTTAGGTAAAGATTACAAAAAAATTCATGAAGCGGTGTCTTCAACTAAGGGTGAGGTAATAGTCTATGAAGACAAACTGATAGATGCCGTATTTCATTCCACCAGTGGTGGGATTACTGAAAACTCTGAAAATGTTTGGGCTAACAAAGTCCCTTATCTGAGAAGTGTGTTAAGCGAATACGAAGAACATTCACCCAAACTTGTAAGCATACAAGAAATAAGCATAGACCATTTTTTATCGGGAATAATGTCTTTGGACAATACTGTTAAGCTGGATAAAAAAAATATTGAAAGCGAGATAGAAATACTTGAGAGAAGCGATAGCGGAAGAGTATTAAAAATGAGAGTTGGTAATAGATACTTCAGCGGAAGGGATATCAGGGAGCAATTTGGATTGAATTCTACAAATTTCACTATAGAATTTGGAAGTAATAAAATAATTTTTACAGTTATTGGATATGGCCATGGTATTGGAATGAGTCAATATGGAGCTGATGGAATGGCCAAGCGCGGAGCAACATATGTGGAAATAATAAAACATTATTATACCGGAGTTGATATCGTTTCAGTGGAAAGCTTGCAATAAATCTTTGTATTTTTTTTTAAACCTCTGGCAATAATACTGTTGGAGGTGTAACATATGAAATTTTATGAGTTTTTTTCAAAAAGAAAAATATTTATCCCTGTTGTCATTATAATAATTGCAATGTTGGCCACTGTAGGTGCATGGCAGTATAGAATATATCTGGACAAAAAATATGCTGGGATGGATTTTGAAAGAGATTTTGAGGAGTTCGAAGATCTAGACGAGATTGCAGAGGAAGAAGAGCCGGATTCTCTGGAAGGAGGTATTAGCATAGTAGAAGAGGAGCCTTCAGTAGAAACGGAAGAGCCTGGTGACGATGTTACTGAAGTTAATATTAGTGAACCATCCCAACCAAAACTTTCAGAAACCAAAACAGAAGAAAAAGCTATAACTGCTGTGAAGATGCAGGAGCCTAAGATTGAGACTATGCTTGCGCCTGTATTTGGAACCATAAGCTTAGATTTTTCAGACACAGAGCTCATCTATTCAAAAACTCTGGATATGTGGACTACTCATGAAGGCATAGATATTAAGGCTGAAGAAGGTGCTCAGGTAAGAGCTGTCATGGATGGAGTCATTTCAGAGATAACCAATGATCCACAATGGGGTATGACAATAGCCATAGACCATGGAGGAGGAGTCACAACAATATACAGTAACCTCTCAACTTTGGATATGGTCACTTTAGGTCAGCAAGTAAAGAAAGGTGATGTCATAAGTGGCGTAGGAAGAACGGCAATCGTTGAAATAGCAGAAGAACCTCATTTGCATTTTGAAATAATGAAAGACGGAAAAAATTTGGATCCAAAGATTTATTTGCCCAAACAATCCTTGAAACGATAGGGGTGTGAGCTTAATAAATGTTCTATATTGATAAAATTTCGCATATGTATGTAAAAAGACTCAGAATAGGGGGTATGTGAATTGAAGGATTACATCGAAGAAAGAGCGCTAGAGATAGCAAAGTATATAATAAGCAGCAAGACGACAGTTAGAGATGCAGCGAAGATATTTGGAGTAAGCAAAAGCACGGTACATAAGGATGTCACCGAGAGGCTACCAAAGATAAATCCTGTGGTAGCTCTTCAGGTTAAGGAAATAATGGATAAGAATAAAGCAGAGAGGCATATAAGAGGTGGCAAAGCTACAAAACTGAAATATCAATCTATGAATATGTAACCCCCACCATTGGTTGAAAGCTCCGGGAGAAAAATAGCACCGGAGCTTTAATTTTGTAAAATTTAAAGGATTTTTATAATTTATATAGAAATATATACGCTGAACTTTGTATTTTTAGGTAATAGACTTTATTATTACAGTCATAATATACACAATTTATACATGTAAATGGAGGTAATATACAGATGTTTGGAGTGCTGGATATTGGAATAGATTTGGGTACAGCGAGTGTGTTGGTCTATATTAAAGGCAAAGGTATTGTGCTCAATGAGCCTTCGGTGGTAGCCATTGATAGAAATACCAATAAGATTTTGGCAGTAGGAGAAGAAGCTAGACTGATGCTGGGTAGGACACCCGGACATATTGTGGCTGTAAGACCTTTAAGGGATGGTGTAATATCAGATTATAATGTTACGGAGAAAATGTTGAGATATTTTATCAATAAAGCCATAGGAAAAAGGAAGATATTTAAACCGAGAATGGTTATCTGTGTACCCAGCGGAGTGACAGAAGTAGAGAAAAGAGCAGTAATCGATGCAGGAAATCAGGCTGGGGCAAAGACAGTTAAGCTCATAGAGGAACCTATTGCTGCGGCTATTGGAGCTGGGCTTGACATATCAAAAGCAAGTGGAAATATGATAATAGACATCGG
>DUSG01000276.1 GCA_012842725.1 Clostridiales bacterium | reverse complement strand
TTGATTTTTTCTGTATGGCTTGGTTGGTTTCCAGCTTCCGGATTTGGCGGCTGGGAATATTGGATTTTGCCTGCTCTCACAATAGGTACATCATCTGCCGCTAATATAATGCGTATGACTCGTTCTACAATGCTTGAGGTAGTGCGTCAAGATTATATCCGTACTGCAAGAGCTAAAGGTCAGACAGAAAGTGTAATTATTTACCACCACGCTCTTAGAAATGCAATGATTCCAGTTGTTACAGTTATTGGTAACTCATTTGGAAGCATGTTGTGTGGAGCGGTTATAACAGAATCAATATTTGCTATTGCAGGTTTGGGAAAACTTCTTGTTGATGCCATAAATGTTAGAAATTATCCTATGGTTCAAGGTTGTGTGTTGTTTATAGCATTTATTCATGCTGTTGTAAACCTTGCAGTTGACCTTCTTTATGCATTTATAGATCCGAGGATAAAATCACAGTATAGTACACAAACCAAAAAAAGAAAAAGGTTAAAGAACTTATAAAGGAGGCCGCGTAGGGTGAAAAGTGAGGATACAAAAAAAAGAAGTTATAGCATGTGGAAAGATGTTTGGAAAAGACTAAAAAGAAATAAAACAGCCATGTTTGGACTATTTTTACTCATACTTGTAATTTTGGGAGCTATTTTTGCCGGTGTAATTGCTCCGGAAGGATATGATGCCCAAAATTTGAGAGAACGATTTATGAAACCGTGTGCATCACATATTTTTGGTACTGATCAATACGGTCGCGATATTTTTGCCAGAGTTTTATATGGCGCTCGTATATCTCTTCGCGTTGGATTTTCTGCTGTTTTACTTTCAGTTACTGTTGGCACAGTAATAGGTGCTTGTGCCGCTTACTACGGAAAATATATCGATAATATTTTAATGCGTTTTATTGATATATGGATGTCTCTTCCCAGTATTTTACTTGCAATATCAGTTATGGCTGCTCTTGGTTCCAGTATCAATAATCTTGTTATTGCTATTGCAATTAGTTCTATACCAGGACATGCTAGGATAGTGAGAAGCGCAGTTTTATCAGTAAAAAATCAGGAATTTATAGAGGCTGCAATATCAAACGGCGCAAGTGACTTTAGAATTATTACTCGTTATATTTTACCTAATTGTTTAGCACCAATAATTGTACAAGCTACAATGAGTGTTGCTAAAGCAATTCTTTCTGCATCCAGTCTTAGCTTTATAGGTCTTGGTGTACAGCAACCAGTTCCAGAATGGGGTGCAATGTTAAGTGCCGGAAGGACTTATATTCGTGATTATCCATGGATTATTACATTTCCTGGTCTGGCAATTATGATAACAATATATGGAATAAACTTATTTGGTGATGGTCTTCGTGATGCTTTAGATCCACGACTAAAAAATTGAGGTGTGAAGTATGAAGGAAAAGTTATTAGAAATAAATAATTTAACAGTTCATTATGTCGTAGAAAATGAGGTTGTTCAAGCAGTAAATAATGTTTCTATTACGCTTAATCGTGGTGAAACCCTTGGCCTTGTGGGTGAAACAGGCGCAGGAAAAACAACACTAGCACTTAGTATTTTACGGCTTTTACCTGATCCACCCGGGAGAATAGCAGATGGAGAGATAATTTTTAATGGTAAAGATTTATTGAAATGTTCAGATAAAGAAATGCGTAAAATTCGCGGAGAAAAAATAAGTATGATTTTTCAAGATCCTATGACTAGCTTAAACCCAGTTCTCACTGTTGGAGAACAAATTTCTGAGATGATTCGTTTGCATAGAAAGGTCAGTCGTACTGAATCAACTCGCCTTGCTGTTGAAGCATTGGAATCAGTAGGTATTCCAGGAGAACGCTATCTAGAATACCCACATCAGTTTTCTGGTGGTATGAAGCAGCGTGTTGTAATTGCTATTGCATTAGCTTGTAATCCTGAACTTCTAATAGCAGATGAGCCTACAACGGCTTTGGATGTTACAATTCAAGCTCAAGTTCTTAATTTGATGATGAATCTCAAAAAAGAAAAGAATACATCTTTAATACTTATTACTCATGATTTAGGCGTTGTTGCTGAAACTTGTGATAAAGTTGCTATTGTATATGCAGGGGAGATAGTTGAATATGGTACTCTTGAGCATATATTCAACAATCCCAGCCATCCTTATACAGTGGGTTTGTTTGGTTGTATTCCGAATCTTTACCAAGATGTAAAGCGTTTGAAACCAATACCTGGAATGATGCCTAATCCTACTGATCTCCCAGTTGGATGTAATTTCTTTGAAAGATGCAGTAGTAGAATGGATTGTTGTAAGGAGAAAAAACCAGCAACTATTGAAGTAGAGCCTGGACATTTAGTAAAATGCTTTATGGCGGGGGAGGAGCTGACTGGAAGATGAGTGTTTTGTTAGAGGTTCAAAATTTAAAGAAATATTTTAATACTCCTAAAGGAGTTCTGCACGCGGTTGATGGAGTTAGCTTTAAACTTGAGAGAGGCAAAACTCTTGGCATTGTAGGGGAATCAGGTTGCGGCAAGTCCACATTAGGACGTACGATTATTCACCTTCTAGATAGCACTGAAGGTAAGATATTATTTGAAGGTAAGGATATTACTCATCCAACAAAAAAAGAACTCAAAATACTTAGAAGAGAAATGCAGATGATATTTCAAGATCCATATTCATCTCTTAATCCTCGTATGACAGTAGAACGAATAATAGCTGAACCTTTACTTATTTATAAGCAGTATGATAGCAAAGAGGAAACCTATAAAAGAGTAAGAGAACTAATGGATATAGTTGGTATATCTCCACGTTTTGCTGATAGTTACCCTCATGAATTGGATGGAGGACGCAGACAACGTGTAGGTATTGCACGTGCCCTGGCACTAGAACCTAAGCTCATTGTATGTGATGAGCCTGTTTCAGCCCTTGATGTCTCAATTCAAGCTCAAATTCTAAACCTGATGCAGGATCTCCAGGAGGAGTTCGGCTTAACCTATATATTTATCACACACGATATGTCAGTTGTTAAGCATATTTCTGATAATATACTTGTAATGTATATGGGTATTCCATTTGAATTTGCAGAAAGTAAGGAACTATTTAAAAAACACTATCATCCTTACACAAAGGCATTGCTATCAGCGGTTCCTATTCCGTCTATTAAATATAAGAAAAAGCCGATTCTTATAAAGGGTGAAATTAGTTCACCGATAAATCCACAGCCAGGATGCCGATTTGCTTTAAGGTGTCCATATAAGCAAGATGTTTGCTTACAGCAAGACAATCCATTAGTGGAGCTTTCTCCGAATCATTTTGTATCCTGTGCAAGAGCCCGAGAGGTAAACGATGTATAGAAGTTTGAGACTAATTACCCTCTTTAATAGCTTGAAGTAAATAATTCTTTGCATTTTCGAAATGCCTTGTCATAATAGATGAGGCATTTTCTATGTCTTTAGATTTTATTGCTTCCAATAATTCCTTATGCTCAGACAGCACCGTTGTTTCTGCGTCAATAATGTTCTGGTATTTATTCGTCAATATAGTGAACTGGCTCCTTATGCTTCTGGCTGCATCGTATAGTCTTGAGTTATCTGCATATTTATATAATATATCATGGAAGTTGTCAGAATGAAGTTTGAAGTTCTTTATATTGTCGCTATTCAGAGATATTTCCTGAGACTTTATACAATTCTCCAGCTCATAGACCAATTCCTCATATTCACTGTTTCTCATAGCGTATTTTAAAGCGGCAGAGTCTAATACTGCACAGAAATCATATATCTCAATTATATCCTTTTCCTTAATGTCAATGACTTTGGCTCCTACATTTGTCACATGCTCAACCAAGCCTTCCTGGCTCAGCCTTTTGATTGCCTCTCTTATAGGAGTAGAGCTGACATCGAATCTCTCCTGAAGTGCTTTTAAAGTCAGCTTTTCTCCACATTTTATTCTCTGACTGATGATATCCTCTCTCAATATTGAATAAATCTGGTCTCCCAGCGTAGTTTTTATAACTTCAATCATAATCTATTCTCCTAACATCCTATTATTTAACTTTTCTCATTAATTACATATTCTAGCATAGAAATATATTTGAAGCAACATATATTTAATATTTTGCAAAATTTCAAATATATATTGTAATGTGCATAAGCATGTGATAACATATGGATAAATAAATATGTAAATTCGGGAGGGATATGGATGTATGATTATAAATGGCCTTATCCTCTGGAATATGATAAGGAAGAAATAATAAACGCTGATGTTTTAGTCCTCGGTGGAGGCATAGCAGGGTGTATGGCTGCCATCGCTGCTGCCAGGGCAGGGCAAAAAGTTGTATTGGTTGAGAAAGGTGCGACCAAAAGGAGTGGAGCAGGAGGGTCAGGTTGTGACCATTGGGAGTCTGCAGCAACCAACCCTTGTTCCAAGGTGACACCAGAGGAATTGACACAGGCTATGCTTCATGATAATGAAGGATTCAATAATGGAATTTCACACTATATAGAATGTAGAGAAGGATATGACAGGCTTCTTGATATAGAAAAAATGGGTGGAAAAATCAGAGACACTGAGGACGAGTTTGTTGGAGCTGAGTTCCGCGATGATGAGACTAAGCTGATGTTTGCATATGATTATGAGAACAGATTTACATTGAGAATCTGGGGAACCACTTTCAAGCCTGCCATGTATAAGGAACTAAAAAGATTAGGTGTCAATATTGTGAACAGGGTTATGGTAACATCACTGCTGACAGAGGGAGGAGCTCAAGGTGCAAGATGTGTAGGAGCCACAGGCATTCATACCAGGACAGGCAAGTTTTATATTTTCAATGCCAAGGCCAGCATTATCTGCATGTCAAGGCCATCGAGAGTGTGGCTGTTCTCTGCGGAACTGCCGGGTTTGTGTGAGTTCAGGCCCCCTCAGTGCGTAGGTGATGGACATGCCATGGGATGGAGGGCAGGAGCCGAGTTTACCATGATGGAGAAGTCCGTGCGCGCAGAGTTTTCAGCTGCCGGTAGAAGCTATCCTCCCTATGGCGCAGGCAACAATCACAATACCTGGTATGCGGCTTCCATCATAGATTCAAGAGGAAAAGAGATACCTTATGCGGATAGAGACGGTAATATTTTGACTGATGTAAAGGACAGGTTCAGACCTGCCAGGGGACAGAAGTTTTTCATGAAGGGAGGAAGCATAGATTATCCCAAATATGAAATAGAAGGTCCTGAGACTCTGCCTTTTTCAAAGATGATTGAGCAGGGTTACAAGCTTCCTTTCTATGCAGATTTGACTGCTTTGCCCGAAGAAGAGAGAAGGGTAATATGGGGTATGATGGTAGGTCAGGAAGGCAAGACTAATGTTCCCATATACAAAAACTATACAAAGGAAGGTTTTGATCCTTCCAAGCATGTTCTCCAGTGCTACGGTACCGGTTGGACATCTGCAAGCTTCTTGCCTCAGGAGAGGCAGTTGTTTGGGCTTCCAGGGGGATTCTTCAACGATTGGACTCTAAGCACCAATATTCAGGGGCTTTATGTTGCGGGAGATGCCCTTTATGCTTCTAACTGCTACGGCCATGCGGCCACTACAGGTTATTATGCGGGAAGGCATGCTGCCAAATATGCTATAGTCAATGATTTGATACAATGGGATACGCAGCAGGTAGAAAAGGAAAAGGCCAGGGTATATGCGCCGCTGAAGAATGAACCTCACAACAGCATAGGTTGGAAGGAATTAAACATGGCCATAGCCAAAACCATGCAGAATTATTGTGGAGAAGTGAAATATGATGATTTGCTGAAAATTGGTTTGGCAAGACTTAAAGAGTATGAAGAAAAAATAATACCTCAAACCTTTGCATATAACCCTCATGAATTGGTAAGGTTATTGGAAGTATCCAATATACTTACTGTTTCGCAGATAATAATGGAGGCTTCATTGGCAAGAAAGATAAGCGTAGATGCTTTGTGCTTCAAAAGAGGGGATGCAATAGAAGATGACTCTTCCAAGGATAAATTGATAGTCATCAGGCAGCAGGAGAATGAAGTTATAAAAAGGGAAGTACCAGTAGATTTCTTTGGTGACCTAAAGGAGAATTACGAAAAGTATAATCAAGATTATATAAGGGGTGATAGGTCATGATGGAAATGCCAGCAGCTAATCCGATAATATTTGATAAAGGCAAATGTATAGGGTGTAATAGATGTATGGAAATATGCCAGGTGGATATATTTCTTCCCAATCCGGAAAAAGGCAAGCCTCCAATAGTGGCCTATCCGGGTGAATGCTGGTATTGCGGATGCTGCGTAATGGAGTGTCCGGTGGAAGGAGCCATAGAGTTGCGACATCCTCTTATGAACAGAGTTCATTGGGTGGAGAAGAAGCTTTTGCTTGAGCAAGCCAACAAGTGATTTTGGAGGTGGATAAGATGTTGCTGAAGGAATTAACCCAGGCTTTTGGTGTAAGCGGATATGAGAGTGAAGTAAGGGATTATATAAAAAATGTTGTGAAGGATTATGCTGATGAAATCATGGTGGACGCCATAGGCAATCTGATTGTCTGCAAGAAAGGTTACGGCAAGGATAAGAAAAAGATAATGGCAGCTGCCCATATGGATGAGATTGGAATTCAGGTTACCAAGATAGAATCTTCCGGCATTATAAAATTCAAGCCTTTGGGATTCTTATGGGCTGAAACCACTTACATGAGCAGAGTCAGGTTCAGAAACGGCGTCATCGGTATAGTCAATAGCACCACCACCTTTGAAAATGTAAAAAATGATTTTACAAAACTGTGTATAGATATTGGAGTCAAATCCAAAGAAGAGGCTGAAGAATTTGTGAAAGTAGGGGATGTGGCAAGTTATATAGGAGAATATGCGGAGCTTAAGGGAAATAACATCACTGCCAAGGCTTTGGACAATAGAGTGGGTTGCTATGTGATGATTAGAGCCCTAATGGAAATGGGAACGCCTTACAATGATGTATATTTGGTATTCACGGTACAGGAGGAATTGGGCTGCAGAGGAGCAAAAGCGGCTGCTGAAAGATTAAATCCTGATATCGGTATAGCTGTGGACATTACACCTGCTCATGACTATCCCTGCGATTTGGAAGGCAGCAATACTTTGGGTGAGGGAGGCGGAATTAAAATATCGGACCCATCAGTCATATGTGATGAATATCTGGTTGATGAGATGGTGAAATGTTGTAAGGAGAATAATATTAAGTACCAGTTTGATGTAATAGCCAAAGGCGGGACTGATGCAAGTTCCATCAATCTGTCCAACTATGGTGTGAGAGCCTGTGGCATAACAGTAGCAACCAGATATCCTCACGGTCCCAACAGCATGGTGAACATGGATGATGTGGAGGCTGCCGTAAAGTTGTTAAGCAGATATGTAAGCAGAGAGTTTAAATTTGAATAGATTGAAATATGTTTTACCGAAGCGTTTTTGCTTCGGTTTTTTTATTCAAAATTATGCATTAATTGTCGACCATAAAGAATATATTTAACTGAGGGCAAGTCTAAAAATATTTTTATGGATGGGGGTGTGAGAATGAAATTAAAATTAGCATTGTTACTTGTTGCCATCATGTTGATTACTTCAGTAATGGCCGGCTGTTCATCCGGACAACCTGCAGCTTCTGAAACAACAACAGAAGGAGAACAGTCCGCAAATGTTGAAAAAGTTACAATCGGTGCCATACTGCCTTTAACAGGCGGAGCTGCTGCAACAGGAGTTAAGTTGAGAGCAGCAATGGAGGTAGCTCAGGAAATCATTAACGGAGAATATGCCGATTTGGCAAATGTTCCTTTAGCTAAGGAAGCAGGATTGCCGAATCTAGGCAATGCAAAACTTGAGATCATATTTGCAGATCATCAGGGGAACCCTGAAATGGCCAAGTCAGAGGCAGAAAGGCTTATAGAACAAGGAGTAGTAGGACTGGTGGGTGCATATCAGAGTTCTGCTACAAAGCCTGCAAGCCAATCAGCGGAACAATACGGAATTCCATTCGTTGCCGGTTCCTCATCATCAGCGGCTTTGACAGAGAGAGGACTTAACTATTTCGTAAGAATTGCTCCCAATGATGACATAGAAACAGCTATGTTCTTTGACTATCTGATACACCTCAATGAGAAATACAATGCCGGAATTAAGACTGTAGCTGTTGCTTACATAGACAATGAATTCGGCGTACACGCAAAAGAAATGGTGGAAAAGTGGGTTAAAGAGAAATACGGAGCTCTTGGTTTTGAATTAGTGGGCGTTGTACCTTATGCGGTAGATGTCACTAACGTTGACACGGAAGTACAGCAGATTAAGAGCCTTAATGCGGATGCAATTTTCCACGCTTCATATATTGCTGATATAACCATGTTTGTAAATAAGTATAAGGAATTCAATGTTAACCCGAAGGCTGTTCTGAACTATTGCGGTGGTTTCCAGGATACTCAGTTTGTAATAAACCTGGGCAATGACGGAGATTATTTCGCAGGCGGTGCAGCTTTCTCCGCTGATAAATTAGCAGATATGCCTGAACTTGCTGTCATAAACGAAATGTATAAGGCTAAGACAGGCGCAGACCTGGACGGACCGGCCTTAGAGGAATTTGCATCGGTAATGGTACTTGCTGAAGCTATCAATATAGCAGGTAGCCTTGACGGAGATGCCATAATGGATGTAATCAAGAAAACGGAATTCAAAGCTCCTTACTTCGCTACAGGTGCTATCAAGTTTGACAGCAAGGGACAGAATGAAATACTGGCATCTTATGTCGTACAGACTCAGAATAAAGAATACAGAGCAGTTTATCCTGTTGATATAGCTACTGTAGAACCTGTTGTTCCTATTCCTGAATGGAGTAAAAGATAACCTAAATGAAAACAGGAGAGCAGAGGCTTCTCCGCTCTCTGTTAATATCTGCTAATAATTAAAAGGAGAAGGGCTTATGATAATAGAACAGATTATAGCAAATGGGATATTGATGGGATTCATATATGCTTTAGTGTCTGTAGGGCTGAGCCTTACCTGGGGAGTTATGGATATAATCAATTTTGCTCATGGCGAATTTTTAATGCTTAGCATGTATACAGCATTTTGGATGTTTTCTATTTTAGCCGTAGATCCTCTGATAGCGCTACCCGTATGTACATTATTGATATTTATTCTTGGGGTTCTTACATATTTCGGAATTATACGAAGAGTTATCAACGCTCCCGGTTTGACTGCATTGTTGGCTACTTTTGGATTGAGCATGTTTCTTAAAAATCTTGCCCAATTCTTATGGACGCCTAATTTCAGATATATCAACAACTCAATAGTATCCGGAAAAACCATTGAAATTGGAAATATCGTCATAGGTATGCCTCAGATTGTAGCAGCGGCAGCAAGTATAATCATGACAGTAGCCATAATGATTTTTATAGACAAAACTCGCACAGGAAAAGCCATTCAGGCAACTGCATTGAATAAAAATACAGCACAACTTATGGGCATCAATACAAAGAAAATATATGCCATTACCTTTGGCATTTCCGGAGCTTGCGTTGGAGTTGCCGGTGCCCTTATGTCAACATTCTTCCCAATCTATCCCGCTGCGGGAGCCTTATATAGTGTGCTGGCTTTTGTCAGTGTGGCTTTGGGAGGTTTCGGTAATATTAAAGGAGCCCTTTTCGGAGGACTAATAATTGGACTGGCTGAGGCATTAGGCGGATATATGTTTGGAACTCAATTTAAATATGCCATTGTATTCTTAATCTATCTGATTGTGATACAAGTTAGGCCGAAGGGGTTGTTCGGATGGTAAGGAATAAAAAGATATTGTTAATAATAATTGCCATACTGGCATTGATACCTATAATAACTAAATCCAAAGCCGTACTTAATGCTGTAATCCTGTTGCTGATATTTGCTACCCTGGGAGAAGCTTGGAACCTTATCACAGGCTTTGCAGGACAGACATCCTTTGGACATGCAGCGTTTTTCGGCATAGGTGCATATACTTCCGCTGTTCTTTATTACCGCTATGGCATTACACCTTGGATTGGTTTAATATTAGGAGGAATTATTGCAGCCGCAGTAGCTGCCATTATGAGTTATCCCTGCTTTAAACTGAAGGGGCATTATTTTGCAGTAGCTACGCTGGCTGTTGCGGAGATTATAAAACAGATTTTTGTAAGTTGGAAATATGTAGAAGGAGCTACAGGCATATCAATTCCTATAATCCCAAGATCATCAGATTTCATCAAAAGATTATTCTATCTGCAATTCAATGAAAAGACGCCTTGGGTATATATATGCCTGGTAATGTTTACGGCAGTAATTATACTGTGCAGTTATTTGGAAAATTCCAAGATGGGTTATTATCTAAAAGCTATAAGGGAGAGCCATGAGGTTGCTGAATCCATAGGCATAAATCCTACCAATTACAAGCTTTATACCATGCTGATATCAGCTTTTATATCAGCCATCTGTGGTTCCATATATGCCCAGTATATACTTTATATAGACCCGTTTATGATGTTTTCTTTGGATGTATCCATGAAAATAGTATTACTGACGGTACTAGGCGGAGTGGGCAATGTTTTTGGCCCTATAATCGGAGCATCTATATTCATTCCTCTTTCTGAGTTTACCAGAATAAAACTTGGCGGTTCCGGTACAGGTGTGGACCTTATGATATACGGACTGCTGATAATACTCATCACTTGCTATCAGCCAAAAGGAGTCATAGGTATAGTTCAAAAGCTGGCCGAAAGGTCTAAAAAGGCTAATATCGGAGGTGAAGGTAAAATTGAAGCCACTTCTGGAAATTAAGAATATAACAATGAAATTTGGTTCTCTGGTTGCCAACGAAGACGTATCCTTCACCATACATGAAAATGAAATAGTGAGCCTGATTGGACCCAACGGAGCCGGTAAAACCACCTTGTTCAACTGTATAACAGGGTTTTACAAGCCATATTGCGGCAATGTAATATTTGACGGTAAGGATATTACAGGTATGGCTCCTCACAAAATATGCCGGCTTGGTGTCACTCGTACATTCCAAATTGTAAAAACGCTAAATGAAATGACTGTAAAAGAGAATGTCATGACCGGAGCATTTCTGCATACCAACAACCGCAAAAAAGCCGAGGAGATAGCTGAGGAAATTTTAGATATAACAGGACTGACGCCGAAGAAGGATGTACTAGGGGCCAATCTAACCATAGCAGACAGGAAAAGGGTAGAAATAGCAAGAGCTTTAGCTACAAATCCCAGGATTCTGATGCTGGATGAATGTATGGCAGGCTTGAACCAGACGGAAATCAAAGATGTCATGAGCTTGTGCCTCAAGCTCAAGGAAAAAGGGCTTTCACTGCTTATTGTCGAGCACATAATGGAAGCCATCATGCCTATATCTGATAATATTGTGGTTCTGAATGCAGGAAAGAAGATAACTGAAGGCCCACCCCAGGAAGTTGTCAATAATGAAGAGGTAATTAAAGCTTATTTAGGGGAGCGATATCATGCTAAAAGTAAAAAATCTTAAAGTAGGATATGGAAATGTTCCTGTAATATTCGATTTCTCCTTTGAGGT
>DUSG01000048.1 GCA_012842725.1 Clostridiales bacterium | reverse complement strand
GATTTGAAGAAAACCTTATGGAAAAATACGGTTATCCAGATGTAGATCGTCACAAGATTGAGCATCTTTTTCTGACTAGGAAGATTGAAAAATTTGAATCCCAAGATATAGATGAGAGGCAAAGCGAAGCTATAAATGAACTTATAAGATTTATTTCTGATTGGATATCAGGACATATACTGAAAACTGATATGAAATACAGAGAGTTTTTCAACAGAGTTATGAAAGACTAAATGATATAGATTATATAATTCTTTGAAAAGGAAGACATCGATGAATGTATTTGCATTTATATTGATAAACAACATATTACCAATATTTGCTATAGTTACTTTAGGTTTTTATGCCAGTAAAAAGTTTGATTTGAATGTGCAAACTTTATCAAAACTTATATTTTATATTATCTCTCCTTGCTTTGTTTTTGTATATATTTATAATGCAGAAATTCATATGGAAATGATGAAAGTATTAATTGCAGTTGTTTTATTATTGGCATTGAATATGATATTAGCAAGTTTTATTTCTAAAACTAAAAATTATGATACTGGTATGAAAAATGCCTTTGTGAATTCCATTATGTTTTATAATTCTGCAAACATGGGACTCCCTCTGATAACTTTAGTTTTTAGCAGTGAACCATTTATTGTCAATGGACAAACTCCATATTTGAATACTGCCGTTACGGCTCAGCTAATGGTCTTAATGGTGCAGAACTTATCTGTAAATACAATTGGGTTTATTAATGCCGGAAGAGCCCATGGGCATTTGAAGGATTCTTTTGTAAGAGCGATGAAAATGCCAATAATATATTTTATTATTGTGGCATTTATAATGAAACTGTTTCCATATGATTTGACAAGATTTCCTTTATGGCATTCAGTAAACTATATTGCAAATGCTTTAGTGGCAGTGAATCTAATCGCTTTAGGAGTTCAGCTGTCTAAAACCAGATTTGCCTTAGATAATGGAGATGTTTACTTATCATGTTTTTTGAGACTCTTGGTAGGACCTGTAATGGCCTTACCTTTGATTTATCTGTTGAAGGTAGAAGGAATAATGGCACAGGTTATTATGATTGCGTCATCGTTGCCGACTGGTGTAAATACAGCTCTCATTGCTGTAGAATATGATAATTATCCTGAGTTTGCATCCCAGGTAGTGATGACTTCAACTCTTCTAAGTTCTTTAACATTGACTGTGGTTATATACTTTGCAAGATTGTTATTTCCTGTCATATAGAGGAACTGTTTGTACTGTGATTATATTTGTAAGCAGTACATTTTTTTATAATAATATTGACAATCAATCTCAATTAGACTAATATAAAATCGAGGAAGTAATTGAGAATAATTTTCAATGGGGGACAATAATATGAGTTTATGCGATTTAAAACCGGGACAATGTGGATATATTCAGTCTATAAGCGGAAACAAAAAACTTGTTAAAAGGCTGTTGGCATTAGGTTGTATAGAAGGAACTCCCGTTAAGGTAAAACTATATGCCCCGTTAGGAGATCCAATCATTATAAATATCCGAGGTTTTGACCTTGCAATCAGGAAAAAGGATGCCATGAACATACAGCTAAGGGAGGCATAAAATGATAACTGTGGCTTTATTAGGCAATCCCAATGTAGGAAAAACAACTCTATTCAATTATCTGACTGGTTCCAATCAGTACGTAGGAAATTGGCCTGGAGTGACAATAGAGAAAAAAGAAGGCTATATAGGGGATAGAGTGAAAATTGTGGATTTGCCAGGTATATATGCATTAGATACCTTTTCCAACGAAGAAAAGATATCTAAAGAGTTTTTGGAAAAAGGCAATGTTGACGTCATCGTCAACATTGTTGACGCATCTTCATTAAATAGAAATCTTTACTTAACTCTACAATTGAAACAATTCAAAAAACCTATAATTTTGGTTCTTAATATGATGGACGTAGCTAAAGCTAAAGGAATCAAAATAGATTTTGAAAAGCTAGCCAAAAAACTTGGTGTTACAGTGGTCCCCATATCTGCATCAAAAGGAATAGGTATAGAAAATGTAAAGAAGCTGCTTGAGAGCGGAAATTTTTTTAGACCTACAAATGAGAATGATTATCATTATATAGATGATGAGAGGGAAAATTATAGATTTATAGAGGAAGTTCTTTCTGAAGTCATAGTGAAAGAAAGTGTTGAAAGTACCACTATAACAGAAAAGATAGACTCGATTGTTCTGAATAGATTTTTGGCATATCCTCTGTTTCTTTTAATATTATATTTAATTTTCATGTTTACATTCAATTGGGTAGGCCAACCTCTATCAGATGCTATGGACGAATATATTATCAGCGGTATAGTAAACTTACTGGAGAATTTGCTACAAAACAGCAGTCCATGGTTTAGTTCCTTGATTATCGATGGTATAGTGGGTGGAGTTGGTTCTGTAATAGTATTTCTTCCGGTTGTAATGACATTATTTTTAGGTATAACATTTCTTGAAGACAGTGGCTATATGGCCAGAGCAGCTTTTATAATGGATAAAATCATGAGAAAGATAGGTTTGTCAGGAAAAGCTTTTATACCTTTTATAATAGGTTTTGGATGTTCTGTACCTGCCATCATGTCTGCAAGAACTTTAGAAAGTGAGAAGGACAGAAAACTTACAGCATTATTGGTTCCACTTATGTCATGCAACGCAAGATTACCTGTTTATGCATTGTTTGCTGCAATATTTTTTCCAGGTAATGAATCAACAGTAACCTTTTCGTTATATATACTAGGTGTTGCTATAGCTATTATAATTGGTTTATTGTTTAAGAATACGATATTTAGAAAGGATGAAGAACCTTTTATTATAGAACTTCCGGAATACAAAATACCTGAATTAAGAAATCTTATGATCAATACCTGTGAGAAGGGTAAAGGTTTCTTAAAAAAGGCAGGAACAATAATATTTGCAATGTCAGTCATGGTATGGTTATTGTCTAATTTCAATTTTAACGGCTTTACTGATATGGAAAACAGTTTTTTGGCTAATTTTGGTAGTACTATAGCTTCTGTATTCAAACCTATGGGTTATGGCACATGGCAAAGTGCAGTAGCACTGTTAACAGGGCTTATGGCTAAGGAAGTAGTTGTAAGCACCATGGGTGTGGTATACGGTTTAGACTTATACAATATATTAAGTCAACAATTCACTCCTCTGGCTGCATATAGCTTTCTTGTATTTGTGTTGCTGTACACTCCGTGCATATCAGTAATAGCTACCATGCGTAAGGAGTTTGGCAACAGGATGATGGCCTTTTCAGTATTTTATCAGTTGTTATTGGCTTGGATTGTATCTTTTGTGGTATACAATGTAGGCAGTTTTATTATTGGTTGAGAGAGGAGATATTTGATGGAAATAATAATAACAATAGGTATAGTTGCATTAGCAGCTTATATTTTCTACAGGAGCACTAAAAAAAGGACTAAAGGAGAATGTGAATGTGGATGCTGCTCTTCACAATGCCCCGTATACGAAGAACATAAGAAGAATAGTTAATATAAATGCCTATATGTAATCATACATATAGGCATTTCAGTTTGTAGACAAATATGGTTTCACCAATTGGTAGAAACCATATTTTTTCATGAAATAATGGATTTTTCCAATTAAAATACGATGTTTGGGTCCGGTTTTACCAGACTTCCACATCCAATTT
>DUSG01000047.1 GCA_012842725.1 Clostridiales bacterium | reverse complement strand
GCAGTTCTCTTTTTTAATGAATCCAATAAAGTCATATCTATATCATCTTTCAGAATTTTTACTACCATTCCGGGAAATCCTGCCCCGGTACCTACATCTATTATCTTGTCTCCGCTTTTTATAATCTGAGTGCTAAGGCAAGTTGCAGAATCCAGATAATGCTTTATGAATATTTCTTTCTCATCGGTTATGGAAGTAAGGTTTATATTTTCGTTCCACTGTAGCATGATTTCCTTAAAGTTTAACAGCTTATTCAGTTTTTCTTCATTTATTTCTATATTCAATTGTTTCAATCCATCCATTAATATTTCCAGGTTGTTCATATGCTATCTCCTTTTTAATTGCTCCATATATACCATAAGCACGGAAATATCTGCTGGAGAAACTCCGGATATTCTAGAAGCTTGGCCGATATTTACAGGCCTTATTTCAGTAAGTTTTTGTCTGGCTTCAGATGATAAACCCTTTATTTCTTTATAATCAATATCTTCCGGTATTTTTTTGCCTTCCAGCTTCTTAAACTGTTCTACCTGAGCCAACTGCTTCTTAATATACCCTTCATATTTTATCTGTATTTCCAGTTCTTCTGCTTCTTCTTCCGTAAGCCCTGGCATTTCATCATCTATCTCAGCAAGATATTGATATTTTATTTCCGGTCTCTTCAGCAAGTCATATAAGGATATGCCGCTTTTTATATCAGCACTCTTATACTTATTTAAGAATTCCTTTACTTTGTCACTGGCTCCAATGGTTTTTTTCTTTAATCTTTCAAGTTCATTTTCGATATTCTGCTTCTTTTTAATAAATCTTTGATATCTCTCTTCTGTAACAAGGCCTATGTCATAACCTTTCTGGGTAAGGCGTAAATCTGCATTATCCTGCCTCAATATCAACCTGTATTCTGCTCTTGAAGTCATCATCCTATATGGTTCATTTGTTCCTTTGGTAACCAAATCATCTATCAGAACACCTATATATGCTTCTGACCTATCAAGAATCAACGGTTCTTTTCCCTTTAGTTTTAAAGCTGCATTTATACCGGCTATCAAACCTTGAGCCGCAGCCTCTTCATAACCAGAGCTTCCGTTTATTTGTCCCGCAAAGAACAATCCATCTATGTGTTTTGCCTCCAGGCTTAGTTTTAATTGTTGCGGATTTATACAATCATAATCTATGGCGTATCCGGTTCTCATCATTACACAATTTTCCAAACCTTTGACTGATCTGAGCATGTCAATCTGGACATCTTCCGGCAAACTTGTAGACATTCCTTGTACATACATTTCTCTGGTATTCAGACCTTCCGGCTCTATGAAAATTTGATGGCTTTCCCTTTCAGGGAAATTGACAATCTTTGTTTCAATAGATGGGCAATATCTTGGACCCACTCCTTCAATTCCTCCGGTATATAATGGAGATCTATGGATGTTGTCTCTTATAATCTTATGGGTTGTTTCGTTTGTATAAGTCAAGTAACAGCTTTTTTGCTCCATCTCAATATCATCCGTCATAAAGGAGAAATGCTTAATTGTTTCATCCCCCGGCTGTTCAACCATTTTACTTAAATCCACGGATTTTCCGTCTATTCTCGCCGGAGTTCCCGTCTTAAATCTTCTCAATTCAAAACCTAGCTTCTTTAAACATTCCGAAAGCTTTTTGGCAGGGAATAATCCATTTGGCCCTCCTTCATAGCTGACATCTCCTATGACTACTTTTCCGTTCAGATAAACACCAGTAGCTACTACCACAGCCTTACAATTATATATTGCTCCTAACTGTGTTTTTACACCGGTTACTTTATTGTTTTCCGTAAGTATTTCTACTATCTCTGCCTGTTTTACATGTAAATTTTCCTGATTCTCAAGAACTTCTTTCATTCGTTCAGAATATCTCTTCTTATCAGCCTGAGCCCTGAAAGCTCTTACTGCAGGACCTTTCTTCGTATTGAGGGTTCTTATCTGTATCATGGTATGATCAATATTTACGCCCATCTCTCCGCCTAATGCATCTATTTCCCTTACCAGATTGCCTTTTGCAGGGCCTCCTATAGATGGATTGCACGCCATCATGGCAATGCTGTCAAGATTTATTGCAG
This sequence comes from Clostridiales bacterium, assembly GCA_012842725.1. Classification (GTDB taxonomy): domain Bacteria; phylum Bacillota; class Clostridia; order Lutisporales; family Lutisporaceae; genus Lutispora. Next base: position 170 of record DUSG01000047.1, on the reverse strand, counting down.
TAACTAAAGTTTTCATTCCCATTCTTGCACATGCCAATGCAGCCTCACAGCCTGCATGGCCTGCTCCTACAACAACTACATCATATTCACCTGCAAAATATTCCATATCATCACCCGCTTTATTTTCCTATGCAAAATCTACTGAATATCTCAGTTATAATATCCTCTTC
>DUSG01000275.1 GCA_012842725.1 Clostridiales bacterium | reverse complement strand
TCATTTATAGCATCAATATGTTTTTTCATTCCTTCAATTGAAGCCGCAATACCCATATATTTATTATGAGTAATTTCAACGCTTTCTGTTTGAGATCTTAATAAATCACTTGCTTCTTCCATGGTAACAACCGCCATATTCGTTTTCTCAGCAAGGTCTTTAATTATTGCTTCAATCTCTTCTGTAAACTTGTTGGATTCTTCAGCCAACTTTCGGATTTCTTGAGCTACTACCGTAAATCCTCTTCCTGCTTCTCCAGCTCTTGCAGCCTCTATTGCAGCATTTAATGCTAAAAGATTAGTCTGCTCGGCTATGCTTTTTATCATATGGCTGGCAGCCTGAATCTTATCAGCGCTTACGCTTGTGTTAATAATTACATCTCTTATTTCCTCAGTTGCTTCTCCGGAAGATTTTGTCTTTTCCACAAGATCTTTAACAACAAGCAAACCTTCTTCCTTTAATCTGGTTATCTCTTCAATTTCCATAATAAGCTTTTTTACAGCCTGCTTATTGCTTTCAATTAAGTTACCAAGTTCTTCAACGCTCATGGCACCCTTTTCCGTATCGCTTGCCTGATCATTTGCTCCCTGAGATATATCCGCTATTGCTCTGGCAATTTCCTCCGAAGCTATTGAGGTTTGCTGGCTTGTAGCAGTTAATTCTTCGGATGACGCAGCCACTTGTTGCGATATTTCTGATATTTGCTTTACCAAATCTACTACGTTTTTCTGCATTGTAATAATTGATTTTCCTATATGACCTATTTCGTCACTTCTATTTAAGTATTTTAATGTTTTACTATTCCCATCAAATGTAAAATCATAATCTGACATCTTATCTAATAGTTTAGAATACTCCACAATGGGCTTAGAAATAGTTCTTGCTAAGAATATTGCTATTATTAAGCCCATTATAAGAAATCCAACAGCAGAATATAATAAAGCATTTTGAAGCATCTTCGATCCTGCGAGAGCATCTTTTTCAAATGCTCCGACGCATAAAACCCAATCTGTGTTCGGTATGGGTTTAACCCCCATATATCTATTGCTGCCTAAAAATTCATATTTGACTATACCTCTATTCCCCATTCCCAGCTCCTGAAATGCTCGTCCTACGTCCTGAAAGATTTCTCCTGTCTCAATATCATCAAAAATATTCCTTTGCTCCATCACATATTCTGCATTATTATGAGCATAAAAAGTACCGTCTAAACCCAACAGATATGAATAACCATTATCACCGTAACCCAATTCATTGATTATGCTGTTAAATGCTAATCCGTCTTTCCTTCCGATTAAAACACCTTTAATATTATTGTCTGATTGAATAGGTACCGCAAACATAACCACAGCTTGATTTGTGACTTTACTGATTAGAACGTTTGAAACATTAGCTTGTCCTTGAAATGCCTTCTTTATGTAATCCCTGTCACTAAGATCTGCTGTACTGTTATCTGACACGTAATGAGCTATGCCGTCCGGGGTTACAATCCCAATTTCCAAATATCCCAATCTCTGTACATTCGGTTTCAGATATTCTCGCTGTACTTCCCAATCCATGGATACAACATTCTCATGCCTGGCCAATTCCTGTAAAACACCAAGCTCTTTTGAAATCTTTGCTTCAAATATCTTAACACCATCATCCACAGCCATCAACAGTGCTGCTTCAGTCTTATCTTTTAAAGCGGTTGTACTGATTATCGTACTGATAAATCCTAAACCTAACGAAGCAAATAT
>DUSG01000046.1 GCA_012842725.1 Clostridiales bacterium | reverse complement strand
TTAGAAACAATTGTATTTATGTTATCAAAAGGTATAGAAGTTACACCTCGCAATATAATGATTTATAATTTAATGAATAGAAAGGCTTCATTTTTGACAAGTTGTTTAGAACAGTTGCTTGAACAATTAAAACACGATGAAAGTGCAAATTTAAGCTTAATCAAAGCTAAACTTGATGAATGCTATTTCAAGTTGGAAGAAATAAATGCGAAAGACATTGATGATAAGATTAATAATCTTATAAAGCTGCTGTCTGAAATTGAATACACTTTAAAAATAGAAGATTATTATGGGTTTGAGATAAGAGAAAATTTATCTAATATTAAAAGTGTCATAAACATTATAAAAGCATTAAATAATGATTTTAATTATTTATTTATTCCTGTTGTAATCAATAACAATAAGACTGATGTTGAAATTTTTATATTTGAAAGAAAAAGTAAAAGAAAAAAAGTTGATGCTTCAAATGCAAATATAATAATTAGCTTGAACATGCCAAATATAGGGTATATAGAAAGCCATATTGAGATAAGAAAAGATACCTTGAGCATAGTTTTTAAGTCAGAAAATAAAGAAGTAACTGATATGATAAATAATCACAGTATAAGGTTAAAAGAAGCATTTGAATATATAGGATATAAGAAAATATCTATAACATCAATAAGTGATGACAAGAGCAAAGCAGATATTTTATCTATTAATGATATGCTTAATCCATATATAAAAAATGATTATCATGGTATAGATGTGAGGATATAAATAATGGAAAAGAAAAAAAGTAAAATTAAAAAAGCTGTTGCCTTATCATATAAAGAAACAGATACGGCACCTAGAGTCACAGCTATGGGAAAAGGAGTAATTGCAGAAAAGATAATAGAAGCTGCAAAAAGACATAATGTTCCTGTGTTTTATGATGAAAAACTAGTTGATGACCTCCTAAAAATTGAAATCGGAAAACAAATACCACCTGAACTATATTTAGTTGTTGCTGAAGTCCTTTCTTTTATTTCATACATAGATAAGCAAAAGGAGAATAAAAATGAAGGACAATAAGAGATTGGGGGATATAGGGGAAAAAGCAGCGATAGAATATCTTAAGAAACAGGGTTATCGAATTATTGAGATCAATTTTAAATGTAAACAAGGGGAAATAGATATTATAGCAGCTGATAATGATACAATTGTTTTTGTCGAAGTAAAAACCAGAAGCTCAGATGTTTATGGTCAGCCTAGTGAAGCAGTAAATTATTATAAGCAAAGAAAAATAGTTCAAGTGGCTTTGGTTTATTTAGCACAAAGAAAACTTTTTAATTGGATGAGCAGGTTTGATATAGTTGAAGTAATAACGGATCATACAGATAAAATAATTAATATAAATTTAATAAAAAATGCTTTCGAGTACAATGGGAAATATGGATATTGAAGATGTTGAAACAGAGGAGTTTTTTATATGTTACTGAAAAACGCTCTTTATATATCTCATTGTATAATTGAAAAAGTAGTAATGCCTGGTGATATTGTAGTTGACGCTACAGCCGGAAATGGTAATGATACGCTTTTTCTGGCTAATCTTGTAGGAGATGAAGGAAAAGTATATGCTTTTGACATACAAGATAAAGCTATAGAAAACACAAAAAAAAGGCTTTTGGAAAATGATAAGTATAAGAATGTAAAGCTTATAAAAGACAGCCATGAGAATATGGATAAATATGTGCCTGATGGTGTGAAAGCAGTTATGTTTAATTTAGGGTATTTGCCCGGTGGAGATCATTCTATAGGAACTAAACCATCAAGCACAATAAAAGCAGTGGAGAAAGCTTTATCGCTTTTAAAACCAGAAGGTATAATAACTATAGTAGTATATTATGGGGGAGACAGCGGTTTTGAGGAAAAGGAAGCCGTGATGGAATATGTGAAGACAATTGACTATAAAAAAGCCACTGTTTTAGTTCATGAATTTGCAAATCAGATTAACTGCCCTCCCATAGCGATATGTATAGAAAAATGCAAATAATGCTTTAAAGAATATATTTCTTATCTAATGTTCTATGTTGTATTGCTTCAGCTATATGAGAAGTATTAATCTTTTCGCTGCCATCTAAATCTGCGATGGTTCTTGCTACTTTTAGTATTCTGTTATAAGCTCTCGCACTCAGATTATATTTATCAAAAGCGCTCTTTAAGAGTTCTTTTTCTTTTTTGCCAATGTTGCAATATTTGTTAATATGTTTAGGTTTTAGTTGAGAATTAAAATAGATTCCTTCCTTTTTATATCTATCTAATTGAATTTCTCTTGCTTTATTTACTCTTTCTTTTATTGATATTGAACTCTCGCTTTTTCCATCATCAGTGAGATCACTGAATTTAACCGGATTTACTTCTATATGTAAATCTATCCTATCCATCAGGGGCCCTGAGATTTTACCTAAATAATTTTTTATTTGGGATGCACTGCAACTGCATCGATTGCTATCATCACCGAAATAACCACAGGGGCAAGGATTGATTGACGCAACCAACATAAACTTAGCAGGGTAAGTGATAGTACCATTGACCCTGGATATGGTTACGCATTCATCCTCTAAAGGTTGCCTTAATACTTCCAGAACATGTTTAGGAAATTCAGGCATTTCATCTAGGAATAGAATACCATAATGAGCTAGAGAAACCTCTCCAGGTTTTGGAATCCTTCCACCTCCAATTAGTGAAACTGCTGAAATTGTGTGGTGGGGTGCTCGAAAGGGTCTTTTTAATATTAAGTTGTCATCTTCTTTCAGTAAACCAGCCACGCTATAAATTTTAGTCACTTCAAGGCTTTCTTCAAAAGTCATGTCTGGCATAATAGATGGTAGACGTCTGGCAAGCATTGTCTTGCCTGAACCGGGGCTACCGATCATAATAACATTATGAGCTCCCGCAGCCGCGATCTCCAATGCTCTTTTAGCTGTATGCTGACCTTTAACGTCGATAAAATCCAAATCATTTGAAGAATTTGTTTTTAGATTTTCTGCTGAAAAAACTGTAGGTTTTATATGTAAATCCCCCTTGAGATAATCAACCATTTCATTTAGGTTTTTTAC